>DASZWL010000351.1:0-7658 GCA_035546695.1 Rhodanobacteraceae bacterium
GGCACGACGGCGTTAGTGAGATTGCGTCGCTTCGGAACCCGCATGCCCCGGCGGCTTCGACGATCCTTCGAGCGTATCGCCGAGCAGCCTGCGCACGACGACGTAGAACACCGGAATCAGCAGCAACCCAAGGAACGTCGCGAACAGCATGCCGCCGATCACGCCGGTGCCGATCGCGTGGCGCGCGTTCGCGCCGGCGCCACTCGATACTGCGAGCGGCGTCACGCCCATGATGAACGCGAACGAGGTCATCAGGATCGGCCGCAGCCTGAGGCGCGCCGCGTCGACCACCGCTTCGCGCAACCGGCGTCCGGCTTTTTGCTCCGCGACGGCGAACTCGACGATCAGGATCGCGTTCTTCGCCGCGAGGCCGATGATCGTGATGAGTCCGATCTTGAAAAAGATGTCGTTCGGAAGGCCGCGCAAGGTCGCGGCGAGGATCGCGCCGAGTACGCCGAGCGGCACGACGAGCAGCACTGCGACCGGAATGGACCAGCTCTCGTAGAGCGCGGCGAGGCAGAGGAACACGACGACGATCGAAAGCGCGAGCAAGAGCGTCGCCGCATTGCCCGAGAGGATTTCCTGGTACGACTGGCCGGTCCAGTCGAAGCCGAATCCACTCGGAAGATCTTTCTGCACGATGCGCGTGATCGCATCCATTGCCTCGCCGGAGCTCTTGCCCGGCGCCTGCGAGCCGACGATCTCGACGGCCGAGTAGCCGTTGTAGCGCGTCAACGAAGGCGATCCGGTGAACCACGTCGACTTGACGACGTTCGACAGCGGAATCATCGCATCCTGCGATGCGCCGGCGAGCGTCGAGGGCGTGTAGAAATGGCCGAGCGCGTCCGGCCCCATGCGGAACGGTGCGTCGGCCTGCATCGTCACGCGCTTGATGCGGCCCTGATAGAAGAAATCGTTGACGTAGACCGGCGCGAACATCAGCTGGATCGCGTTGAACACGTCGCTGACCGAAAGGCCCATCGTCTCGGCCTGCACGCGGTCGACGTCGAGCCGGAGCTGCGGCGCATCCTCGAGCGTGTTCGGACGCACGCCGGTCAGCGCGGGATCCTTCGCGGAGGATGCGAGCAGCGCGTTGCGCGCGCTGGCGAGCGCGTCGCGGCCTTGGCCCGAGCGATCCTGCAGGAACATGTCGAAGCCACCGAATTGCGAGAGGCCGCGCACGGTCGGGAGGTTCACGACGAAGATCTGCGCGTCGCGAATCGCCTGCAGCGCGCCGTTCGCCTTCTGGATGAATTCGGCGGCGGTGGTCTTGCGCTCGTCCCACGGCTTCAGGCGCACGAACGCCATGCCGACGTTCTCGCCCTGGCCGACGAAGCTGAAGCCGACGATGCGCATCATGCCGTCGAAACCTTCCTGCTTCTCGAGCGTCGTCTGCACTTCGTCCATGACCGCCGCGGTGCGCTGGAACGTCGCGCCCGGCGGCAGCTGCACGATCGCGAGCGTGTAGCCCTGATCTTCCTCGGGCAGGAAGCTACCGGGAAGACGCGTGAAGAGCCATCCGCAGAGCACCGCGATCACGACGAAGAGGATCATCCAGCGCGGCGCGTGCGTCACGGCGCTGCCGATGTGGCCGACGTAGGTCCTGCGCACCCAGTCGAACGCGCGGTTGAAGCCGCGGAACACGAAGTTGTGGCTCTCGTGATCCTGCGGCTTCAGGATCGTCGCGCATAGCGCCGGCGTGAAGCCGAGCGCGAGGAACGCCGAGAACGCCATCGCCATCGCGATCGTCAGCGCGAACTGCTTGTAGATCTCGCCGGCCGTGCCGGTCTGGAGCGCGCTCGGGATGAACACCGCCGCAAGCACGACCGTGATCGCGACGACCGCGCCGGTGATCTGGCCCATTGCCTTGATCGTCGCTTCGGCCGGCGGAAGCTTTTCCTCCGACATGATGCGCTCGACGTTCTCGATGACGACGATCGCGTCGTCGACGACGATGCCGATCGCGAGCACCATGCCGAACAGCGTCAGCTGGTTGATCGTGAAGCCGATGATCGACATGCCGAGGAACGTGCCGAGCAGCGCCACCGGAATCACCAGCGTCGGAATCAGCGTCGCGCGGAAGTTTTGGAGGAAGATCAGCATCACGAGGAAGACGAGGCAGACCGCCTCCGCGAGCGTCTTGACGACTTCGCGGATCGAGGTCTTGACGAACGTCGTCGAGTCGTACGGCGAGAACCATGTGACGCCGGACGGGAAGCTCGGCTGGAGCTCGTCCATCTTCGCGCGCACGAGGCTCGCGACCTGCAACGCGTTCGCGCCGGGCAGAAGCTGGATCGCGAACGCGCCGGTCGGCTTTCCGTTCCACTGCGTGTCGAAGCCGTAGTTGAACGCGCCGAAGCCGACGCGGGCGACATCCTTCAGGCGAACCGTCGTGCCGTCCGGATTCGCGCGCAGGATGATGTCCTCGAACTGCTCGGGCGACGAGAAGCGGCCTTCGGCCGAGACCGTCGCCGTGAAGCCCTGCTCGGGCAAGGAAGGTTGTCCGCCGATCCTGCCGGCCGCGAACTGCACGTTCTGCTCGCGCACCGCGTTCAGCGCGTCGGTCGCCGAAAGCCCGTAGCCGTGCAGCTTGTCCGGGTTCAGCCAGATGTTCATCGCGTACTCGGAGCCGAACTGCTGCGTCGAGCCGACGCCCGGCAATCGCGAGATCTGGTCGAGCACGCGCGAGCCGACGATGTCGTTGAGTGCATTGCGATCGATCGCGGGATTCGTCGAGCGGAGCGCGACGACCATCAGGAAGCCCGCATTCGCCTTCGCGACGACGACGCCCTGCTGCGTGACTTCGCTCGGCAGGCGCGGTGTCGCGAGCGAGACCTTGTTCTGCACCTGCACCTGCGCGATGTCGGGGTCGGTGCCGGTCTCGAACGTCAGCGTGATGTTCGAGCCGCCGCTCGAGCTCGACGTGGACGCGAAGTAGAGCAGGTGATCGATGCCGGTCAGCTGCTGCTCGATGACCTGCGTCACGGCTTTCTCGGTCGTCTCGGCGCTCGCTCCGGGGTAGCTGGCGCCGACGACGACCTGCGGCGGCACGACGCTCGGATACGACTCGATGCCGAGATTGAAGAGCGCGATGACGCCGGCGAGCACGATCAGGATCGCGATCACCCACGCGAAGATCGGGTGGCCGATGAAGAATCTGGACATGGCGCGGCCTTACTGTTTGTCCGGTTTCGCGGGCGACGCGCCGCTCGCGCCTTGCGCGGCGGTTCCCGCTGCGGGCGCAGCATCGGCGTCGGGCTTCCACGGCGTAGCTTTCGCCGCGTCTCCGGCCTTGACGCGCTGGATGCCCGAAGCGATCACCCGGTCGCCGGCGGCGAGGCCCTGCGTGACGATCCAGTTGCCGTTTCGCGCGATGTCGATCGTCACGTCCTTGCGCAGGATCTTGCCGTCGGCGCCGACGACGAGCACGTACGCGCCGGCCGCATCGCGCTGCAGCGACGCCTGCGGAATCTCGAACACGTCGTGTTGCTGCCCGAGCGTCGCCTTCAGCGAAACGTACATGCCGGGCAGGAGCGAACGATCGGGATTCGGGATCTGTCCGCGCAGACTGACCGCGCCGGTCGCGGGATCGACGGTCGTGTCGGAGAAATCGAGCGTGCCGGTCTCGCCGTATTCGGTGCCGTCCGGCAGCGCGAGACGGATCGTCGCCTTGTCGGTCGCGGCGAGTGTCGCGTGGCCGGCCGCGTTCTTGCGGCGAAGCTCCTCGAGATCGCTGACGCCGAGCGTGAAGTTGACGTAGATCGGATCGATCTGGTCGATCGTCGTCAGCAAAGTCGCCTCGCCTTGCCCGACGAGCGCGCCTTCGGTGACCTGCTGCTTGCCCGCGCGGCCCGAGATCGGCGCGCGCACGCTCGCATAGCCGAGATTGATCTTCGCGCTCTCGACGTTCGCCTGCGCCTGCTTGACCGCCGCCGCTGCCGTGCGCTCCGCCGCCTCGGCGTTGTCGACGTCGGACTTCGAGACGAAGCCTTTCGGCACGAGCTCGCGCGCGCGCTTCGCGGCGATGTGATTGTTCGTATAGGTCGCCTGCGCCTGCGCGAGCGCGGCCTGGCTCGCGTTCAGCGCGGCCTTCAGCGGCGCGGGATCGATCTCGAACAGGAGATCGCCTTCCTTGACGTCGCTGCCTTCGCGATACACGCGCTTGACGAGCACGCCGGCGACGCGCGCGCGCACGTCGGACGAGCGGAACGCGGACAGGCGCCCGACGAGATCGCGCGTCAGCGGCGCGCTCTCGGGTTGAACGGTGACGACGCCGACCTCGGGCGGAGGCGGCGTCTGCGGCGGCGCCTGCTTCTTTCCGCAGCCGGTCGCGGCGAGAGAGCCCGCGAGCGCGACCAGCAGCGGCAATCGGATAACACGAGGACGGTTCATCGCCGGACTTGTCCTTCAGTGGCAATCGATGAACGCCGGCTGACGCGGTGCATCGGCGGCTCGCTTCGGCGAGCGTTCGCGGAACCGATGCGAGATCCGTCGCGAAATGTCGCCGGCCTCTGCCGGCACGCGACGAACGGCCGGCGTGAATGCGGGAAACATACCGGCCGGCCTTTGAAATTGCACGCGACGGAAGTCAGGGATCGGCGCGTGTCGGCGTTTCGCCGCCGCGGCCCTGTGCCGCGCGGTTTGCACATGCGGCGACACGAGACCGTCAACGTGCTCTAGTATCTTGATTTCCCGACGTTTGCGGCTGGATTCCCGCCATCGCAAAGGGGTATCCTTCGCGCCCCTCCGTTCTCTTCAGAAACCGTCGAAATGAATGCTGAGCCTGCACCGATCGGCACGTCCGCCAGGCGCGACGCCGATGCGATCCTGTCCCTGCTGGCCGCCCGGCTGAGCGGCGCGCGCCTCGCCGACGCGCAGACGTTCGCCGCGGAATTCCTGCGGCGGCTGCCGGCGGAGGACCTCGCGTCGCGCGAACCCGAGCAGTGGGCCGAGATCGTGCTGGCCGCGCTCGAATTCGCGCGCGAGCGCCGTTCCGGCGTCGCGAAGGTGCGCGTCTTCAATCCTGCCGGCGAGGACGCCGAGGCGGCGCGCTCGGTCGTCGAGATCGTGACCGACGACATGCCGTTCCTCGTCGATTCGGTCGGCATGCGGCTCGCGCAGGCGGGTCTCGCATTGCATACGGTGATCCATCCGATCTTCCGCGTCACGCGCGATCCCGGCGGTCATCTCCTGACGATCGCGGCCGACGATGGCGCGAGCGGGACGGCGGAATCGGTCATGCGCTTCGAGATCGATCGCGTCGCCGGAGCGAGCGAGCTGGAGAAGCTCCGCCAGGGCGTCGCCGCGACGCTCGAAGACGTACGCGCCAGCGTCGCCGACTGGTCGGCGATGCGCGCGAAGATGCTCTCGATCGCCGACGAGCTGGCCCGGCGGCCGATGCCGGTCGACGCGGCCGGCGTCGCCGAGGCGCAGGAATTCCTGCGCTGGGCCGCGGACGACAACTTCACGTTCCTCGGCTATCGCGAATACGAAGTCGCCAGGTCCGGCGCCGACGAAGTGCTGAAAGCCGTCGAAGGCTCGGGCCTCGGCATCCTGCGCGGCGAGGAACGCTCGCTCGCGCCGCGCTCGCTGCGCACGCTGGTCGCGAAAGATCTTCCGCAGTCCGGCTCGATGGACGCGATCATCCTGACGAAGACCAATGCGCGAGCGAGCGTGCATCGTCCGGGCTACATGGATTACATCGGCGTGCTCGCTTTCGACGCGAAGGGCGTGCCGGTCTCCGAGCAGCGCTTCCTCGGCCTCTTCACGTCGGCCGCGTACATGCGCCGGCCGCAGGATGTTCCGCTGCTGCGCCGCAAGGTCGATGCCGTTCTGACGCGCGCGGGCTTCCGCCGCGATTCGCATTCGGGCAAGGCGCTGCGTCACATCCTCGAGATGCTGCCGCGCGACGAGCTCTTCCAGTGCACCGACGACGAGCTCTACCAGACCGCGACCGGCATCCTCGCGCTGCAGGAGCGCGCGCGGACGCGTCTTTTCATCCGCCGCGACAAGTACGGGCGCTTCTATTCTTGCCTCGTGTACCTCCCGCGCGACCGCTTCAGCTCCGAGGTGCGTGAGCGCGTCGAGGCGACGCTGAAGCGCGCGCTGCACGGCGAGCGCGTCGATTCCTCGATCCAGGTTGGCGAATCGCCGCTCGCGAACCTCCATCTCGTCGTCAGACCGAAGCCCGGTGACAAGGCGAGCTACGACACGGCAGAGCTCGAAGGCAAGATCGCGCAGATCGTGCGCAACTGGCACGACGAATTGCGCGACACGCTCGTGCAGAAACACGGCGAGGACAAGGGCTTGAAGCTCGCCGCGCGATTCGGCCGCGCGCTGCCGGTCGGCTACATCGAGGAAGTCACCCCGCACGTCGCGGCCACCGACGTCGAGATGGCGGCTTCGCTGCGCGACGCCGACGACATCCGCCTCAATCTCTATCGTTCGCGCCGCAAGGCCGATACGCTGCATTTCAAGGTGTTCCGTCTCGGCGCGGACATCTCGCTCTCGGACGTGATCCCGCTGCTCGAGAACATGGGTCTCAAGGTGCTGACCGAGCATCTCTACGAGATCGACGCAGACGGCGGCAAGCTCTACATCCAGGATATCGAGGTCACGCCGTCGCTCCGCTGCGGGTTTGACATCGACGAGGTGCGCGGCGTTTTCCAGACCGCGTTCGAGCGCATCTGGCGCGGCGTCGCCGAGAACGACGCGTTCAACAAGCTGATCCTCGGCGCGCAGCTCGACTGGCGCCAGGTTGCGGTGCTGCGCGGCTACTGCAAATATCTCCTGCAGGTCGGCGTGCCGTTCTCGCAGAGCTACATGGAGGACACGCTGAATCGCTATCCCGCGATCGCGGGTCTTCTGATCGAGCTTTTCGAAGCCGGCTTCGATCCCGCTCGCGAGAGCGCGCCGAAGTCTCAGGCCGAAGCCGCGAAGAAGCGGCTCGCGAAGGAGCTCGAGGCGCTCGTTCCGGACGACGTGCTGAAGGCGCATCCGAAGCTGATCGACGACGTGACGGCCGCGCGCCATGCGCCGCGCGCGGAACAGATCGCCGCGATCGTCGCCGCGATCAAGATCCTGCTCGACAACGTCGCGAGCCTCGACGAGGACCGCATTCTGCGCGCCTACCTCGGCGTGATCGGCGCGACGCTGCGCACGAACTATTACCAGATGGCGAACGGCGTACCGCACGACTACATCAGCTTCAAGTTCGATTCGTCGAAGGTGCCGGACCTGCCGAAGCCGCGGCCGTATCGCGAGATCTTCGTCTACGGCGCGCGCGTCGAGGGCGTGCATCTGCGCTTCGGTCCGGTCGCGCGCGGCGGCCTACGCTGGTCCGATCGCCGCGAGGATTTCCGCACCGAGGTGCTGGGTCTCGTGAAAGCACAGATGGTCAAGAACACCGTCATCGTGCCGGTCGGCTCGAAAGGCGGCTTCTTCGTCAAGCGTCCTCCGGCATCCAGCGAGCGCGACGCCGTGCTGGCCGAAGGCGTCGCGTGCTATCGCATGTTCATCAACGGACTTCTCGACATCACGGACAACCTCGTCGAAGGCGAAGTCGCGCATCCCGATCGCGTCGTGCGCCACGACGCCGACGATCCGTATCTCGTCGTCGCCGCCGACAAGGGCACGGCGACGTTCTCCGACATCGCGAA
>DASZWL010000352.1:0-9307 GCA_035546695.1 Rhodanobacteraceae bacterium
CAGATCGGCGATCCGCAGATCGGCGAGATCCTCGAGACGCTCGGCGTCGCGTTCACGTTCGAAGTACTGCCGGTCATGCGCAAGGACAGCCTGCACATGACCGACGTGGATCGCGCCGCGATCCGCACCGCGATCGAGCGCCAGCCGCACCGGCAGGTGCTCGTGACGCACGGCACCGACACGATGGTCGAGACCGCGCGCGCGCTCGCCGGCGTCGCCGGAAAAGTCATCGTGCTGACCGGCGCGCTGAACCCGGCGCTGTTCAAGGGATCGGACGCGGTCTTCAACATCGGCTGCGCGGTCGGCGCCGTGCAGAGCCTGCCGGACGGCGTCTACATCGCGATGAACGGACGGATCTGGGATCCCGAACGCGTGCGCAAGAACGTCGAGGCGAACCGGTTCGAGGAAGCGTGAGCTGACCTGCAAGTCCGATAGCCGCCAGCTCAATCGCGCGGCGTATCTCCGCTTCGCGTACTGGACGGCGGCCCGTCGACGATTTCACGCGTGACGACCGTCAATAATCCGTCATACGGACTTCCGGGATCGGCGACGAACGATTGCAGGGCTCCATCGTTCGTGCGCGCCAGTCGATAGCACTTCCAGATATCGGGCTCCGGCGGACCCTGGATGCACAGCTGGTCATGCGCGACGCGCCAGCGGTCCCGGTCGCTGGCCATCGGAGATTCGAATGGCGGCTGATCGGCGAAGACGTAGCGCCCGTCGGCCGTAAAGTAGCGCCGGATTATGTACGGCCCCGCACCGCCGTCCGGACGCTTTTCGTAGCGATCGACGAGCGTCTTTCCGGAAATCGTAGCGACGATCTCCCTGCCGTCGAGTTCGTGTCCATGCGCAGCATCGCGCGTCGCCGCTTTCATATCGTGCAACACATGCTCGCGCTCCTGCTTACGCTGGTCGGAGGCGTGCTCCGCATCGCTTCGCGGAGCGCACGCCGAAACCAGGCCCACGCATGCGGACGTGAAGAAGTAGAAACGTCTGACCACCATAACCGATCTTCATGAGCAGTGATTCCCGCGATCGCGATAATCCAGCGTACCCGCGCGTTGGACACGCGGGCGCAGATCGGCGACATGGCTCATCCGTGCCTACTGATCGCATAAACCATCGAATCCGTTGGCCAGCAGGGTTTCATCCTTGTCCGAAGGCTGCAACTCGACCGAACCGATATCCATTTGCCCATTGACCACGCGAGGCGCGCCTCGCTGATCGAGCACTAAGCTTCCCGGATCACCTCCTTCATCGACCGCCGGACTTGAATGTCGCAATGCGTGCGTGGCGGTGCCGCCGCCCGCCGCGATTGCGAGGGGATCAAGATGAGGACACGCATTGATCGTGTTCTGCGGCATCACTCCCGAGTCCGACGTCACCAAATTATTCGATCCTGTAATGCTTCCAAGACCATCAACATCGCTTTGTCCGGAAGATGCCACGTTATCCGCGATGATGGAATTTTTCAGAGTCATCTCACCGATGAACCCGAATCCGCCGGACGTCGGAGCAGAGTTGAATGCAACCGTACTGCTCAGCATTGTCAGCGGAATCTTGGTGAAGATTCCGCCATTGCGGGAATCCGCAACATTGCCGGAAATGGTGCTGTCGGAAATAGTTGCATTTCCTACATTGCCATTCGTTCCGAGATAGATACCCCCTACCGCTCCAGCATGATTTCCGGCGATGGTCGATCCGCTGATCGCCGCGCTTGAACCTACGGCGACTCCTCCCCCGAAGGCGTAGTGTCCACTGAAACCTTGGGACACTTGATTATTGATGACGCTGCTGTAGTAAGACGCGAATTTTCCAGAAGCGAAAGCGCCGCCGCCAAAGGCTTGAGCAACCCCCAAGCCCCCGCCAACGGCGTTGTTGCCACTTATGGTGCTGACGGACAGCGTCAAATCGCCT
This sequence comes from Rhodanobacteraceae bacterium, assembly GCA_035546695.1. Lineage (GTDB taxonomy): Bacteria > Pseudomonadota > Gammaproteobacteria > Xanthomonadales > Rhodanobacteraceae > Dokdonella_A. The sequence continues at coordinate 1,918 of DASZWL010000352.1, forward strand.
CGCGTATAGACACCACCTCCCCGAGCGGGCGTGGAATTGGTGCTCGATACCGTGCATCCGGTCAGCGTGGTTCCAGTCAGGTAGACGTTAGCGGCCGAATAGATACAGCCGCCAGACGGATGGCTGCCCACGTAATATCCATTTGCGATGGTCAATCCTGAAATTCTGAATGTCCCGTTTCCGGTGTGATAAAAGACGCTTGATTGATGATCAGCATCGATCGTCAAGCTCGATGCTCCTGGACCTTGCAGGTAGACATCATGCCCAACATCTATTGCGCTACCGAGCGTAAGCGTGATGACGCTGCAGTTAAGGTTGGTCAGGTCAATGGTGCTGCCGTTCGATGCATTCGCTATCTCCGTCCGGAGCGAACCGGGTCCGCCGTCGGCGCAAGTGTTTACCGTGCGTATCTCAGGTTGATTTGACGGTCGCGCAGGCGAACGCTGTGAGTCAAAGACAGCGGTCGGCGATGTCGAGAACATGGCGTTCCTCGGCTGATGCGACGCTCCGTGTGCGGACGACAGTGTCAATCCAAGCGCGACAGCAAGACATGAAGGCAAATGAGCGAGGCGGAGAGCTCCCGGGCTGATAACGGTGGACATGGCGATTTTTCCTCTGACTGATGGGCTCGCAGGCGCGAAACAGGTCGTCAGTCTTTACGACTTCGAGGGAAAATCCGGACAATCCTCTGGATGCAACCTTTAAACCGTCCCTCCCAGCAGGGCATCCAAGCTGGCAAGATGACCGCCTGCCTTGCCATGCCCCTGTCGATGATGGAAGCGCCCCGGTCCGAATCCGCCGCCGCGCCGGCTGCTTCGGACGCCGACGCGAATCTGGTCCGGCGCGCCGCAGCGGGCGACACGGGAGCGTTCGAGGCGCTCTATCGACGGCATGCGGGCCGCGTCCACGGCGCGGTCTGGCGGCTGGCCGGCATGAACGAGGCGCGCGCCGAGGAATTGACGCAGGAAGCGTTCGTGCGCGCCTGGCAGAAGCTCGGAAGCTTCCGCTTCGAGAGCGCTTTTTCGACCTGGCTTCACCGTCTCGCGGTCAATGTCGCGCTGATGGACCTTCGCGCGCGCGATCCCGAGGATACGGTCGAGAGCGACGTGCTCGAAGCCGCGAGCGATCCGGTCACGCCGTTCTGCGCCGGCGAGCGCGCCGATCTCGAGCAGGCGGTCGCGAAACTGCCGCCGCGGGCGCGCGCGGTGCTCGTGTTGCATGATGTCGAGGGCTGGAAGCACGAGGAGATCGGCCGCGAGCTCGGCATGGCGGTCGGCTCGTCGAAGGCGCAATTGCATCGCGCGCGCGGATTGCTGCGCAGGATGCTGGGAGAAACCCCATGACCGATTTCGAAATCCAGCGGCAGCTTCGCGCGATGAACGCGCCGCGCGCACCGGAACGCGATCTCTGGCCGGCGATCGCGACGCGCATCGCTTCGTCTCCGACGGAATCCGTGCGACCGATGCGGCGTCGCTGGATTCCGCTCGCGGCCGCGGCAGGCACCGTGCTCGCAATCGTCGGAAGCGTGCTCTTCTTCGCGCTGCGTCAGCACGCGGCGAGCCCGAGTGACACGGACGATTACGCGATGATGCGCCGCATCGAGCGCATCTCGCCGAGCGAGGCGCGCGAAGAAGCGCTGCGCTCGGGCCGGGATCCCCGCCTCGCCGGCGCGAACATCGTGCTCGATGCGGCGCATACCGAATTGCAGCAGGCGCTGGAGCAGCATCCCGATGCCGTCTTTTTGGTCAGCCTGCTGAACCGCACGAACGCGCAACGCATGAAACTCGAACAGTTCGGCGCAAAAGCCGGATGAGGAACGCCCCGATGAAACGCACTCTCCTTTCGTGCTCGCTGCTGCTGGCCGTTTCCGGCGCAGCCGTGGCCGGCACGCCGATCAGCCAGACGCGCAGCGTCGACGCACACGCGCGCATCGATGTGTCGAACATCAAAGGCGCGGTCACGGTCAGCGGCTGGGACAAGGCTGAAGTCTCGATCACCGGCACGCTAGGCGACGGCGCGAAAGGTCTCTCGGTCGAAGGCGGCAGCGATCACCTGACGATCAAAGTAGAGGCGCCGGACAAGCAGGGCTGGTTCAGCTGGGGCGCCGAATCGCGCATGGGCGACACGACGCTCGACCTCAAGGTGCCGCGCGAGGCCGAAATGAAGATCGAGGTCGTCAGCGCCGACGTCGCGCTCTCCGGCGTCGCCGGCCGCTCGCTCGACGTCAACAGCGTCAGCGGCAAGCTCAGGCTCGATTCCGACGCGAAGGAAGTCGAAGTCGACAGCGTCAGCGGCAACGTCGATCTCACCGGCAAAGCCGAGCGCGGGCATCTCGAGACGGTGTCGGGCAACATCCGCGCGCGCGGGCTCGGCGGGCAGATCAAGTTCGAGACCGTCTCCGGCGACATCGACGCCGAGAACGGCGATTACCGCGAAATCAGCGCGGGTACGGTATCGGGCGACATCAACCTGCGCGGCAAGCCGACGAAGGACGCGCGCATCGACGTCGAGACGATGAGCGGCGACGTGCATCTCTATCTTCCAGCCGACGTGTCGGCGCACCTGCGCGCGACGACGTTCTCGGGGTCGATCCGCAGCGATTTCGGCTCGGTCAAGGAAGAGGAGCACGGGCCGGGCAGCAATCTCGATGCGACGACGGGAAGCGGCGACGCGCGCGTGACGCTCGAGACGTTCAGCGGGGACGTCGAGGTTCGGCGGCAATAGTTGACCATCCCTCGAAGAGGGAGCGCTTTTGCCCCTCCCCCTTCAAGGGGGAGGCTGGGAGGGGGATGGTGTTCGTCGCGGCGTCGACGAACTTTCAGAACACCATCCCCACCCAACTCTCCCCTTGAAGGAGAGGGCTTGAGGGTGATTCGAGCTGGAGCGCGCAGCTATGCGGCCGCAAATCGCCGCATCGGCTTCAACGCAAGTAAGTCCCCGAGCAACGCCTGCGCCGTCACCTCGGCCCCCGCACCCGGCCCCTGGATCACGAGCGGCCGCGCGCGATAGCGTTCCGTCGTCAGTGCGAAGAGATTGTCCGTGCCCGACACGCGCGCTGCGGCGTGACTCGAATCGACCGCGACGAGCCCGACGCTCGCACGGCCGTTCGCATCGAGCGACGCGAGATGCCGCAGCACGCGTCCTTCGCTCGCCGCTTGCGCGCGACGCGTTTCGATCACCGCATCGAGCGCTTCGACGTTGTCGAGGAACGTCGCCGCATCGATGCGACGCAGCCATGCGGGCACGAGATCCTCGACTTCGACCGCATCGGCATCAAGCGTGCGGCCCGCCGCGCGCGCGAGGATCACGAGTTTGCGCACGACATCGGTACCCGAGAGATCGGCGCGCGGATCGGGCTCCGTATAGCCGAACGCGCGCGCTTCGCGCAGCAGCGCCGAGAACGGTCGGCTGCCGTCGTACGTGTTGAAGAGCCACGACAGCGAGCCCGAGAACACGCCTTCGATCGTGACGAGCGCATCGCCGCACGCACGCAGGCGACGCAGCGTCGACAGCACCGGTAAGCCCGCGCCGACCGTTGCCGCGTCGCCGTACGCGCATCCGCCGCGCGATGCGGCATCGCGGAGCACACGCCACGTGGGTATGGGAGCTGCCGCTGCCGTCTTGTTCGCAGTCACGACGTCATAGCCGTGCGCGAGCCATTCGGCGTGGCGCGATGCCGTCTCCTGCGATGCCGTCGCGTCGATGATGACTCTGCGCGTCGCACCGCTTTCGTCGAGCGTGGCGAGTAGCGTGTCGTCGCGGCGAAACGGATCGCTGGTGGCGAGCCGCTTGACCGCACTGTCGCCGCGGAATCCCGACGCGTCGACGAGCTGCCGCGTCGAGTTTGCGATGCCGACAAGCCGCACACCTTCACCCGCCGGGGTCTCTAGCAATCCGAGCAACGCGCGGCCGACGACGCCAGTCCCGAGCAGCACCGCCGCGATCTCTTCGCGCACGGCAAACCGCGGCAGCGCGCTCATGCGCTCACCCGTTTCGCCGGCGCCGCCGCGAGCGCGCGCTCGAGCGCGGCGCCGAGATCGTCGCGAAGATCCTTGCCGTCCTCGATGCCGACGGACAGCCTCAGCAGCGCATCGGTGATACCGGCCTTGCGACGCGCTTCGGGCGCCATCGACGCGTGCGTCATCGTCGCCGGATGAGCGACGAGACTTTCGACGCCGCCGAGCGATTCGGCGAGCGAGAAGCAGCGAAGGCCATCGAGGAACGCCTCGATCGCGGGCTCGCCGCCGTCGAGCTCGAAGCTCAGCATCGCGCCGAAACCGTGCTGCTGGCGCAGCGCGAGCGCGTGACCCTCGTGATCGCGAAGGCCGGGCCAGAACACGCGCGTCACGGCGGGATGCGCAACGAGCAGGTCCGCGACGAGCGCCGCGTTCTCCTCGTGCGCGCGCAGGCGCGGCGCGAGCGTGCGCAAGCCGCGCAATGTGAGAAAGCTGTCGAACGGCGCTCCCGTCAAGCCGAGACAGTTCGCCCACCAGCCGAGCCTCTCGGCGATGGCGGCATCCTTCGCGACGACCGCGCCGCCGACGACGTCGCTGTGGCCGTTGATGTATTTCGTCGTCGAGTGCACGACGACGTCGGCGCCAAGCGCGAGCGGACGCTGCAGGACCGGCGACAGGAAAGTGTTGTCGACGACGACGACCGCGCCGATCGCGTGCGCGGCCTGCGCGACGTGACGGACATCGGTGATGCGCAAGAGCGGATTCGACGGCGTCTCGATCCAGACGAGGTCCGGCGTTTCGGCGAGCGCCTCGGACAACGCGGCGGCATCGGTCAGATCGGCGAAGACCGCGCGGAATCGGCCCTTCTTCGCCCACGCGTCGAGCAGGCGCCACGTTCCGCCGTAGCAATCGTGCGAAGCGACGACGAGCCCGCCGGCTGGAACAAGCTCGAGCGCGAGCGCGACGGCGGCCATTCCGCTCGCGGTGACGACGGCACCGGCGCCTTCCTCGAGATCGGCCAGCGCCTCGGCGAGCAGATCGCGCGTCGGATTGCCGCTGCGCGAGTAGTCGTAGCGGCGCTTGCGATTGAACGCTTCGAACGTGTAGTTCGTGCTGAGGTGCAGCGCCGGAACGACCGCGCCGTGATGCGCATCCGATTCGATGCCGGCGCGCACGGCGCGCGTCGAAGGCGAGAGACCGCTCATGCGCGGCTCCCGATATCGAGCGCGTCGGCGATCAGCGGACCGATCTTGTCGGGCTCCTTCAGGAACGCGTCGTGTCCGTAGCGCGAATCGATCACATGCAGCGGCGCCGGCGCGCCGCAGCGGCGTTGCAGCTCGCAGAGGTCCGACAACGGAACCAGCCGATCCGACGAGAAACCGATCAGCGTCGTCGGCACGCGCACGTCCTCCGGCGCAACCGCGTGCAGGTCGATCGACTCCGAAAGCGCGAGGAAACGATCGGGCGCGAAGCGTTGCGAGAAGCTCGCGCCGGCGGCCTCGAGCCAATCCTCTTCGCCGAAGCGGTAACGGCCATCGCGGAAAACGGGTGCAGTCGCGCAACGCTCGGCGAACTCGCGCTCGCTGCGATACGTCGTCATCGCGAGACGTCGCGCGAGATCGAGGCCGGACGCCGAATCGCCATGCTGCACACCGAGACGCACGATCGCGCGCTGCACGTTGCGCACGGCGATCGCGAGCGGATGCGCGCGATGCGCGCCCGCGATCGCGACGAGGCGACGCAACTTTGCCGGATGCCGCGCCGCGAACGCAATGCCGACCAACGCGCCGTAGGACGCTCCGACGAACGCATGCAGGCGATCGATGCCGAGCGCTTCGATCAGCGCGGCGATCGCATCGGCCTGATCTTCGCTGCCGATCGCGCGGATCGCGTCGGCGCCGCCAAAATCCGAACGGTCGAGCCATTCGATCGAGAGCACGCGAAAGCGGCGCGTGTCGATCGCGCGGTCGGCGCCGACCAGCGCATCCCACCAGCCGTGGCTTCCGCTTTCGGTGCTTGCATGGCGCGTCGCCGAGATGCCGCCTTGCACGACGACGGCCGGCGCGCCGATCGCGCCGTAAAGCGCGTAACGGACGCGAATACTGCGAGGCTCGCCGCCGTGAGACGGCGAGAGACGCAAGGTGCATTCGGCGTCGCGCGTCGCACAGGCGGCCGGAACGGGCGCATCCACGCACGCAACGGAATCGGAAACGAAAACATCGGTATGGAACGTCATCGCGGCTCTCCGTCGTCGCTCAGCGGGCCGCGGAAAACCGGGAAACGGATTGCAGGAAACGACGCCGACGGATCGCCGGCGCGCGCTGCAACTCATCTCTCGGCGGATCGCGCAAGCGCGTCCCCGCGGGAGTTGGCACCTCGGCGGACGATCCGCAGGTTGCCCCGGCGTCTTCGGGCCAGTCCCTCAGCCGGTCTTGATGAGCAGTGCGGCGGACTTTAACCGCGTTTCGCCACGTCAGTCAATAGACGTTTAGACGTCTAGCTATCCAGTTATTTTTCGTACAACGGGGAAGAGGCGCGGCGGCCGGGCGTCAATCGAACGGCTTTCCCCCTCCTGCTTGCGGGAGAGAGCAGGGTGAGGGCCGACGTGGTTCACACTCGCAAAAGAGCACCCTCACCGCCGCGCTTCGCGCGGCGACCTCTCCCGCGCCACGGGAGAGGTGTCAATCGGAGCGTCTCGCGCGCGCATCGATGCAAGCGCGGGCCGAACGCTTTCCGTACAATTCGCGCCTTCGCGGCGATCCACGGCCGCCAAAACCTCTGCTCCGATGACCGAAACCGCCAGCGAAACCCGGCGCCGCCGGACGTTCGCGATCATTTCCCACCCTGACGCCGGCAAGACGACGCTGACGGAAAAGCTGCTTCTCTTCGGCGGCGCGATCCAGATGGCCGGATCGGTCAAGTCGCGCAAGGCCGCGCGGCATGCGACGAGCGACTGGATGGCGCTCGAGAAGGAGCGCGGCATCTCGGTCACGAGCTCGGTCATGCAGTTCCCGTATGCGGACCGCATCGTCAATCTGCTCGACACGCCGGGCCACGCGGATTTTTCCGAGGACACCTATCGCGTGCTGACCGCGGTCGATTCGGCGCTGATGGTCATCGACTGCGCGAAGGGCGTCGAGGAGCGCACGATCAAGCTGATGGACGTCTGTCGCCTGCGCGATACGCCGATCATGACGTTCATCAACAAGCTCGATCGCGAGGGCCGCTCACCGATCGAGCTGCTCGACGAGGTCGAGTCGGTGCTGAAGATTAGTTGCGCGCCGGTCACGTGGCCGATCGGCATGGGATCTCGCCTTCGCGGCGTCTATCACCTGCTGCTCGACGAGGTGCATCTCTACGAGCCCGGCCGCAATTTCACGCGCCAGGATTCGACGATTTTCAAGGGGCTCGACGATCCGCAACTTGCGGCGAAG
>DASZWL010000353.1:0-9527 GCA_035546695.1 Rhodanobacteraceae bacterium
CCATCGCGGAAACAGGAAGCCGAATAGCCGGACCAGCAATGCGCCGAACGCGGCGGCGACGCCAACGTGGAAGCCCGATATCGCGATCAGATGCGGCACGCCGTTGATGCGCGCGACCTGCCAGTCGTCGTCGTCGAGCCCGCGCGTGTCGCCGATCGCGAACGCGCGGACGAGCGCGGCATCGTGCGGATCGGAAACGCGCCGGCCGATCTCGCGCGCGAGCGTCTCGCGCAACGCGTCGATGCAGAATGACGATTCGCCTTCGCGAACGTTCGGCCCATCGTCGCGCACGTAGCCGGTCGCGACGATGCCGTGCTCGAGCGCCGAGCGCTCGGCGTCGAATCCGCCCGGATTGACGAGACCGCGCGGCCGCTTCGCGCGAATGCGCAGATGCCAGCGGCTGCACGCCGCGAGCGCATCGGGCGGCGCGCTGTACCAGGCGATCCGCACGCGGCCGTGCAAGCCGATATCGGTTCCGTCGAGCCATGCGCGCTCGATGCGAACGGTTGCGCTCGTCGCATCACCGCGCGTCAGCGGCAGCTCGTCGACGACGCCGACGACATCGAGATCGCGGCCTTCGAGCGCGACCGGCAGGCGTGCGTCGAGCGCATTGCCTGCTCGCCACGCGCACCACGCGAAGCCGATCGCGAACGCGGCCGCCCACCGCAGGCGCGGATGACGCAATGCGATGATGCCGGCGCCGGCCAGCGCGATGTCGATCGCGACCGACGGCAAGCTCGTGCAAGCCTGCACCGCCAGCGCGCCCGCGAGCAGCGCGACGGCGAGCGACGGCTTCAGCGCCAGCGATTCTGTCGGTTGCGAGCGATTCCGTTCCTGAGTCCGCGACGCCGTCCTTGCGTCGCGAGCCGTCATCCGGCGACCGGAGCGCCGGTTCCGCCCGGCCGGTCGCGGAGCGCGCCGTTCGTCAATTCGAGCGTTCGGCCTGCGCGCGCGGCGAGCCGCGGATCGTGCGTTACGAGAATCAGCGCCGTGCCGATCTCGCGATTCAGCTCCAGCATCAGCGCGTGAACCTGCGCCGCGTTCTTCTCGTCGAGATTACCGGTCGGCTCGTCGCCGAGCACGCAGGCCGGACGCGTCACGAGCGCACGCGCGACCGCGCAACGCTGGCGCTCGCCGCCGGAAAGCTCGCCGGGCTTGTGCTCGAGCCGCGCGCCGAGGCCGACGCGCTCGAGCAGCGCCGCCGATTGCGCTCGCGCCTCGGCGATCGCAGTGCCGCGGATCAGGAGCGGCATGCAGACGTTCTCGAGCGCCGTGAACTCGGGCAGGAGGTGATGGAACTGATAGACGAAACCCAGCGAGCGGTTGCGCAGATCGCCTCGCTCGCGATCCGAGAGCCGCGACATCGTGCGCCCGTCGACCTCGACTTCACCCGCGCTCGGCGCATCGAGTCCGCCGAGAATGTGCAGCAGCGTCGACTTGCCGGTGCCCGACGCGCCGACGATCGCGAGCGTCTCGCCGCGGCGGACGGAAAGATTCACGTCGCGCAGGACCTCGGTGCGGAGCTTGCCTTCCTGGTAGGTCTTCGCGACGTTGGTGGCTTTGAGGACGATGTCGGGCATGGGAAAGCCGGGATTCGGGATCGGGATTCGGTTTTCGGATTTTGGAATCAAACGAGACGGCGCATCGGATTCATCCCGAATCTCGAATTCCGAATCCCGGCTTTTCACTCACCACTTCAACACCGCAGCAATTCCTTCCAGTGCCATAGGGTGGGCCTTGGCCCACCGTTATTCGTATCGAAGCGCCGCTGCCGGCTCCGTCCGCGCCGCGCGCCATGCCGGATACAGCGTCGCGAAGACGCAGAACACGAACGCGGTCACGGTGATCCAGCCGACGTCGCTCCAGTGCAGGTCGCTCGGGAGCTCGCTGATGTAGTAGACATCGGGCGAGAGAAACGTCACGTGAAACGTATGCTCGATCCACTTGACGATGTCTTCGACGTTGAGCGCGAGCAGCACGCCGAAAAAGACGCCCATCGCGATGCCGAGCGCGCCGACGAGCACGCCCTGAACCATGAACGTGCCCATGACGCTGCGAGGGCTTTGTCCCAAAGTGCGCAGGATCGCGATGTCCGACTGCTTGTCGGTGACGAGCATCACGAGCGTCGAGACGAGATTGAACGCTGCGACCGCGACGATCAGCGAGAGGATCAGGAACATGACCTTCTTCTCCATCGCGACGGCCTTGAAGAAGTTGCTGTGGCCCTGCATCCAGTCCGTGATGCGATACATCTGGCCGAGCTCATCCGAGAGCGTTCGCCCGACCGCGAACGCCTGGAACATGTCGTCGAGCTTCAAGCGAATGCCGGTCGGGCCGTCGAGCCGGTACAGTGTCTCGGCATCCTGCATGTCGATGACGGCAAGACCCGAATCGTATTCCTGCATGCCGGCTTCGAAGATGCCGACGACCGTGAAGCGCTTGAGGCGAGGCAGCGCGCCGATCGGCGTCACGTTGAGCTCCGGCGCGAACACCGTGACGTGATCGCCGACGTCGAGACCGCCGAGCGATTGCGCGAGCTCCTTGCCGAGCACGATGCCGAACGATCCCGGCGTGAGATCGGAGAGCTTTCCGGCGATCATGCGCTTGTCGATCTCGGAGACTTCGGGCTCGAGATGGGGGACGACGCCGCGGATCAGCGCGCCGGCGTTGTGCCGGCCTTGCAGCATCGCCTCGCGCTCGACGTACGGGGCGGCGCCTTCGACGTGCGGATTCTCCTTCGCGCGCTCGATCGCGGTCTGCCAGTCGCGCACGGTCGCGTCGACGCCGGTGATCTGCGCGTGCGAGACCATGCCGAGGATGCGGTCCTTGAGCTCCTTGTCGAAGCCGTTCATGACCGAGATGACGGTGATGAGCGCGGTCACGCCGACCGCGATGCCGAGGATCGAGACCAGCGAGATGAACGAGATGAAATGATTGCGCCGCTTCGCGCGCGTGTAGCGCAGGCCGATGAAGACTTCGAGTGGGCGGAACATGCGCGGGGCAATCCTCGCTGTGCGATCGCGGCGAGGTCCTGACCGCGAATGGCGGCGAGAGTGCCGCAACGGCTGCAGTCGGGCAAGCGAAGCCGTCTAGGCGGGTTGTGAGATTTCGGCGCGCGCGAGCAGCACGACGAGCCGGCGACGTATCTCGGCCGGCGCGTTGTCGGGTCCGAGCAGCAGACGGAAGCGGCGCCGGCGCCCGAGACGGAAATCGAGCGAGAGCCAGTCGCCGAGCCGCGCGTGCGAGGCGAGCGTCGCCGCATGCTCGACGCCGGTCGCATCGACGAGCGTCCAGCCCGATTCCTGCAATGCGATGCGCTGGAAACGCGGACGCAGGAACTGCGTTGCTCCGGCGAAGCCCGCCGCGATCGCCGCGAACGACAGCGCGAATCGCGCGGTGAGCGGCAGCGCGCTGAGCCACGGCGCGGCGGCAGCAGCGAGCGACATCGCAAGGCTCGCGCATGCGATCGTGCGCGAAGCCGTGTAGTCAAACGCGATGGTGCGCGCGGATCTCATCGACGATCTCGAGCAGGCGGGCGTCGTCCGGTCGACGCTGTCCGGTCAGCCAGTCCCAGAGATCGGGATCGGGCTGCTCGACCATGTTCGCGAATGCGTCGCGACGCGCGCGATCGGATTTTTCGTAACGTTCGGTCAGCCACCAGCCCAGGAGGCGATCGAGCTCGCGCGTTCCGCGCCGGCAGCGCCAGCGCAGGCGATTGAGATCGGCGGTCAGGTTTCTGTCGTCCATTGGGAGCTGCATTTCCCCCTCTCCCGCTTTGCGGGAGAGGGCTAGGGCAAGCTGACTCGACGCTCCAAGCGGAAAGCCTTCCCTCACCCTCCCTCTCCCGCAAGCGGGAAAGGGAAAAAAATGCGCTGTCAGCTCTGCCGCTCGACGATCAACTTCTTGACCTCCGCGATCGCCTTCGCGGGATTGAGGCCCTTCGGGCACGTGCGCGCGCAGTTCATGATCGTGTGGCAGCGATAGAGCTTGAACGGATCCTCGAGATCGTCGAGCCGCGCGCCGGTATCCTCGTCGCGCGAGTCGACGATCCAGCGATACGCCTGCAGCAGCACGGCCGGGCCGAGGTAGCGGTCGGAGTTCCACCAGTAGCTCGGGCACGCGGTCGTGCAGCACGCGCAAAGGATGCATTCGTAAAGACCGTCGAGCTTCGCGCGATCCTCCTTCGATTGCAGCCGCTCGCGCGTCGGCGCCGGCGTCTCGGTGCGAAGCCACGGCTTGATCGACGCGTACTGTGCGTAGAAATGCGTGAGATCCGGCACGAGATCCTTGACGACGGGCATGTGCGGCAGCGGATAGATCTTGACGTCGCCGGAAGGACAATCCTCGATTGCCTTCGTGCACGCGAGCGTGTTCGTGCCGTCGATGTTCATCGCGCACGAGCCGCAGATGCCTTCGCGGCACGAGCGGCGGAACGTCAGCGTCGAGTCGATCTCGTTCTTGATCTTGATCAGCGCGTCGAGAACCATCGGGCCGCAGGCGGCGAGATCGACTTCGTACTCGTCGATGCGCGGGTTCTCGCCGTCGTCCGGGCTCCAGCGATAGATGCGGAACGTGCGGACGTTCTTCGCATCGGTATTCGCGGGAAAGTGCTTGCCCGGGTGGATCTTCGAGTTCTGCGGCAAAGTGAATTCGGCCATGAGGCATCAACCCGGAGTTGGCGGAGACCGGCGCTGCGACTGCGCGGCCATGAAGACCGCGAATCCGAGCCAGGAAAGAAGCAGTGAAACGAGCGCCCAGCCGAGCTTCTCGAAGCCCCGGACTTTCGGCGAAAGCAGCACGAGCGACGGCGGCAACAGCAGCAACGCGACGAGGATCAACATGTGTATTCCGTTGAGACTTTGCATTTCGCTCGCTTCGCCTCAGTAGACGCGCTTCTTCGGCGGAACCGCCTCGACGTCATTCGTCATCGGCTTCAGATGCACCGGCCGGAAGTCGAACGCACAGGCGCCTTTCGCGTCGACGCCGACGAGCGTGTGCTTCATCCAGTGCTCGTCGTCGCGTTCGGGAAAATCCTCGCGCGCGTGCGCGCCGCGACTCTCGTGGCGCTGCTCGGCGGAGTTGATCGTCGCGACGGCGTTGTAGAGGAGGTTCTGCAGCTCGAACGTCTCGATGAGATCGGAGTTCCAGACCAGCGAACGGTCGCTGACGCGCACGTCGGCGAGCGAATCGAACACCTTTGCCATCTTCGCGCAGCCTTCGCGCAGTGTCGTCGCGGTGCGGAACACGGCCGCGTCGGACTGCATCGTCTTCTGCATCGCGAGGCGGATCTCGGCGGTAGGCGTCGATCCTTTCGCGTGGCGCAGGCGATCGAGGTTCGACAGCGCCACGTCGCAGGCCGACGGCGCGAGCTCCTTGTGCGGCTGATCCGGCTTGATCGTCTCGGCGCAGCGTTGCGCGACCGCACGGCCGAACACGACGAGATCGAGCAGCGAGTTCGAGCCGAGCCGGTTCGCGCCGTGCACCGAGACGCAGGCGGCTTCGCCGATCGCGAAGAGTCCCGGCACGACGACGTCGGGATCGCCGCCGACCTTGCGCACGACCTCGCCATGATGATTCGTCGGAATGCCGCCCATGTTGTAGTGCACGGTCGGAAGAACCGGAATCGGCTCCTTCGTCACATCGACGCCGGCGAAGATGCGCGCGCTCTCGGAGATGCCCGGCAGCTTCTCGTGCAGTACGTCGGCGCCGAGATGCATCAGGTTGAGGTTGATGTGATCCTTGTGCTCGCCGACGCCGCGCCCTTCGCGGATCTCGATCGTCATCGAGCGGCTGACGACGTCGCGCGAGGCGAGATCCTTCGCGTTCGGCGCGTAGCGCTCCATGAAGCGCTCGCCCTTCGAGTTCGTGAGATAGCCGCCCTCGCCGCGCGCGCCTTCGGTGATGAGGCAGCCGGCGCCGTAGATGCCGGTCGGATGGAACTGCACGAATTCCATGTCCTGCAGCGGCAATCCGGAGCGAAGCACGAGCCCGCCGCCGTCGCCGGTGCAGGTGTGCGCGCTCGTCGCGCTGAAATATGCGCGTCCGTAGCCGCCGGTCGCGAGCACGACGCCGTGCGCGCGGAAGAGATGCAGCGTGCCTTCGCTCATGTCGAGCGCGAGCACGCCGCGGCAGGCGCCTTCGTCGTCGAAGATGAGATCGAGCGCGAAGTACTCGATGAAGAAGCGCGCGTTGTGCTTCAGCGATTGCTGATAGAGCGTATGCAGCATCGCATGGCCGGTGCGGTCGGCCGCGGCGCAGGTGCGCTGCGCGACGCCCTTGCCGTAGTTCGTCGTCATGCCGCCAAACGGGCGCTGATAGATCTTGCCTTCCTCGGTGCGCGAGAACGGCACGCCGTAGTGCTCGAGCTCGATGACGGCCGGAATCGCCTCGCGGCACATGTACTCGATCGCGTCCTGGTCGCCGAGCCAGTCCGAGCCCTTGATCGTGTCGTAGAAATGGAAGCGCCAGTCGTCCTCGCCCATGTTGCCGAGCGCGGCCGAGATGCCGCCCTGCGCCGCGACCGTGTGCGAGCGCGTCGGAAATACTTTCGTAAGGCACGCCGTCGAAAGACCGGTCGCCGCGAGACCGAACGTCGCGCGCAGGCCAGCGCCGCCGGCGCCGATCACGACGATGTCGTACTGGTGTTCCTCGATCTTGTAGCTTTCCATGCGATCAGCTTCCGAGCGCGATGCGGACGACGGCGAGCACGCTCGCGGCGGCGCCGAGGAAACAGAGAAACTTTACGGCGATCTGCATGAGGAGCTCGAGTCCTTTCGCGTGCACGTAATCCTCGATGACGACCTGCAAGCCAAGCTGCGCGTGCCAGAACGACGAGACGACGAATGCGATCGTCAGCACCGCGTTCCACGGCCGCGCGATCAGCGCGCGCGCCGCGGCATAATCGAGGTGCAGCATCTCGAGCACGATCCAGACGACCCAGAGAACGAGCCCGGCTAGCGCGACGGCCGTCACGCGCTGGACCATGAAATGATGCACGCCGGATTTCGCCGAGCCGAGCCCGACGGCGATCTTGAGCGGCGTGCGAAGCTCGGCGCTCATGCCGCACCCCGCTGCGCGAGGACGCAGGCCCAGACGAGCGCCGTCAGCACGAAACTGCCGATCGTCACGATCCAGCCGTTGCGCACGAAGGTCGGCACCGCGTAGCCGAAACCGAGATCCTGCGCGAGATGACGGATGCCGTTCAGGAGGTGAAACGCGAGCGACCACGTCCAGCCGAGCAGCAGCACGGTGCCGATCCACGATGCCGAGAACGCCGCGACTTTCGCGAACGCATCGGCCCCGCTCGCGAGCGCGATCAATGCAGCGCAGACGAGGATCGTGCCGAGCGCGAGGAAGATGCCGGTGGCGCGATGCAGGATCGACGTCACCATCTGGATCTGCCAGCGGTAGATCGAAAGGTGCGGCGACAGCGGGCGGGCGTTGGCTGGCATGAGCGGTTTCCTGCTGGCGAAATCCCTGGCGTGCGGACGGCTCAGAAATCGATGCAGCGGCCGTTCTTCTCCCAATCGCCGTAGCGCGTCGGATCGAGGCCGTCGGCGCGGCCGCCGATCTCGCGCGGCACTGCGCCGTCGCCGGAAGCGCGCTCGTCGGGCGGCACCGGTTCGCGGTGTTCGGAGTCGGAAAGGTCGGGATCGGACATGGTGTGCTGCGGCGCGCAAGATTAAACCTCCGCGCGTCTCGAGACAACCGAACGGCGTGCTTGCGCGCCGATGCTACATTGAGCGCATGTCGCCGAATATCGATTCCGCGCTCGTTCCGCTCGACCGCGCCGAGATCGTCGAGATCACCGGCACCGACGCACTCGCGTTCGCTCATGCGCAGTTCGCGAGCGACGTGCATGCGCTCGAGCCGTCGTCGTGGCAGTGGAGCGCGTGGCTGACGGCGCAAGGTCGTACGCGCGCCGTTTTCCCATTGCTCCGCATCGATGCCGATCGTCTGCTGATGTGGCTGCCGCTCGGCGGCGCGGACGCGATGCGCGATGCACTCGCACGGTTCGTGCTGCGCGCGAAAGTCGCGCTCGCCGTGCGGGACGATTGGATGCTTTGCCGGCTCGACGACGGCCGGACACCGTCCGCGCACCGGCTCGATGCGTATCTCGGCGGCATCGCATTTGCGCAACCGGGCGCGCAAACGCGTCGCGCGTGGCTTGGTCCCGCGCCGGCGACATCACGGAATGCCGAAGCACTCGACATGTGGCGTCGCGACGACATCGCGGCCGGTCTTCCATGGATTTCCGAAGCGACGCGCGACGAATTCGTGCCGCAGGCGCTCGACCTCGAGCGGCTCGACGCGATCTCGTTCGACAAAGGCTGCTATCCCGGCCAGGAAATCGTCGCGCGCCTGCACTTTCGCGGCGGCAACAAGCGTCGGTTGCGACGGCTCGTGCTCGCGGGCAAGGCGCCGCTTCCTCCGGGTCTTGCGATCGAACGGGCCGGCGACGCGGTTGGTACCGTTCTTTATGGCGCGCCATCGAGCGCCGGTTATCATGAAGCACTCGCGGTATTGATCGACGACGCTTCCGATGCGACGACATTGATTTCATCGACCGGGCGCCGAGTCGAAGAGAACGATGATTCTTTCTACTCGTAAACTCCTGCACTATGCTTCATATGTGACATTGACGATGTTTTCCTAACGACTCTCACAAACCTGAACGTTAACGGAACATTCATCGCCAGGGGGTGACAAGCCCCGCGGACATGCCTTAGTCTTCGCCCGCCCTGGCCGGTACGGCAGGATCGATTGATGGTCGCATCCACTTCCGCGCCTGCGACCCGCGTCGAACGACGCACATGCCGGAATGACTGCCGCGAATGGCAGACGAACCCGGCAAGACGCTGACAGCGCGATCCCGCCGCGCACGCGTCTCATCACAATCCGAACACCTTGCCGGCGCACTGCGCGATGTTTTCGCGCGCGACGGATTTCCGGAAGCGATCGACATGCATCGATCGTCGTCCGGACGGACCTTTTCCGTTTGGATGCAGAGGTATTGCATACGATGAAGCTTGCTTTCCTTCTCTGGATGGCGTCGATCCTGCCGCAACCGGCCGCGGATCAGGTCTGCCTCGCCAGCACGATCTATCTCGAGGCGCGCAGCGAATCGCCGCGCGGACAGATGGCCGTCGCGGAAGTCGCACTACGCCGCCGCGAGAGCGGCCGCTGGGGCAGCGACGTCTGCGCAGTCGTCAACGCGCCGGGACAATTCGCGCTGTCGCGCACGAGCCGCAATTTCGTCTTCGACACGCCGCGCGCGTGGGAAGAAGCCTGGGAGATCGCAGGACGCGCGCTCGACATCTGGTCGCTGCCGCGCGCGAAGCGCACGTTCGTCGTGCCGCACGCCGATCATTTCGTCGCGATCGATTCTGCATCGCCGGCCTGGATCAAGGGCCCGCCGCTCGCGACGATCGGCGCGCACAGTTTTTATCGGATCAATTGATATCCCGTCGTCGTCCCCGCGAAGGCGGGGACTCTGTGACTTTGTGTGCACCGAAAGCAAAGTCACC
>DASZWL010000354.1:0-2576 GCA_035546695.1 Rhodanobacteraceae bacterium
GCGCATGGGCGACAAGGCCGACGAAGCGATCGACGTCGTCTCGACGGGCTCGCTCGGTCTCGACGTCGCGCTCGGCATCGGCGGCCTTCCGCGCGGCCGCGTCGTCGAGATCTACGGTCCGGAATCGTCGGGCAAGACGACACTGACGCTCCAGGTCATCGCGAACTGCCAGCGCAACGGCGGCACGGCCGCGTTCGTCGATGCCGAGCATGCGCTCGATCCGTCCTACGCCGAGAAGCTCGGCGTCAACGTCGACGATCTGCTCGTTTCGCAGCCGGACACCGGCGAGCAGGCGCTCGAGATCGCGGACATGCTGGTGCGCTCGAACGCCGTCGATGTCGTCGTCATCGACTCGGTCGCGGCGCTGACGCCGAAGGCCGAGATCGAAGGCGAGATGGGCGATTCGCACGTCGGCCTGCAGGCGCGCCTCATGTCGCAGGCGCTGCGCAAGCTGACTGCGAACATCAAGAAATCAGGTACTTTGGTCATCTTCATCAACCAGATCCGCATGAAGATCGGCGTCATGTTCGGCAACCCCGAGACGACGACGGGCGGCAATGCGCTGAAGTTCTATGCGTCGGTGCGACTCGACATCCGCCGCATCGGCGCGGTCAAGCGCGGCGAGGAAGTCGTCGGCTCGGAAACGCGCGTCAAGGTCGTCAAGAACAAGGTCGCGCCGCCGTTCCGGCAAGCCGAGTTCGAAATCCTCTATGGCGAGGGCTCCTCGCGCGAAGGCGAGCTGATCGAGCTCGGCGTCAACCACAACCTCGTCGAGAAATCCGGCGCCTGGTACAGCTACAACGGCGAGCGGATCGGTCAAGGCAAGGACAACACGCGGCTCTATCTCAAGGAGCATCCGGAGATCGCGGCCGCGATCGACGCGCAGCTTCGCGCGAAACTCCTGACCGGCAATGCGATCGCGGGTACGCAGCGCGCCGAGGAAGTCGAGGAAGCCTGAGTCGATGGCGAGCGGGAGCGGGCGGTCCTGGATCGCGGTGCTGGGCGCGGCGGCGGTCATCGCCGCCGTCATGATCGCTTGCCAGTTCGCGCCGGATCCCTACGCGCCGAAACGGCTCAGCGACGATGTGTCGGTCACGGGACAGATCACGACCGCGCAGGTTCCGCTGATGCGCGCGAAAGGTTTCCGCACGATCGTCAACATGCGCATCGACGACGAGGCGCCAGGTCAGCCGAACTACGCCGAGATGATGCACGCCGTGCAGGACGTGAAGCTCGGCTACGGCTACGTGCCGCTTCGCAAAGGGCCGCTCGCGCCGGTGCAGATCGAATCGCTGACGACGGCGCTCCGCCGTCTGCCGAAACCGGCGCTGCTCTATGGCGAGCCGAAGGAGCACGTCGCGCGCGCATGGGCGCTCGCCGAGGCGTCGAAGCCGGGCGGTCTCGATGCAGCGACGATCCTCGCGGCCGTGGATGCGGTCGGTCCGTCGACCGAGGACATCGGCGCCGAAGTCGAATCGCGCATCGCGGCGCGCTCGAAACACCGATCGGGAATCGCGCAATAGGGTGGGCCTTGGCCCACCGTTTTCGCATCGGTGCGCCAAGGCGCACCCTATAAGTGGTGTTTCTCGCCGACATCCCGGCCGGCCTCCACCGGAATGACGGCGAACGAAAATGTCCATCGTCTTCCCGACGGTGCGCGCGATCGGACGCGGCCGTGCAGAATGTCCGTCGAACAGGATGCCCTCGACGTGCCCACGAAGCGCAAACCCCAGACCGACAAGCCGCGCGACGCCTATTCGAGCGGCATCGGTCTCCTCAGCCGCCGCGAGCATTCGGCGCGCGAGCTGAAGGTGAAGCTCGCCCGCAAGGGCCACGCAAAAGAAGAGATCAGCGATGCGATCGGCCGTCTCGCCGATCGCAAGTACCAGAGCGACGACCGTTTCGGCATCGTCATTGCGCGCACGCGCATCGCGCAGGGCTATGGACCCGCGCGCATCCGTGCGGAGCTGAAATCGCACGGGCTTTCCGATGCTGCGATCCGCGCGGCGGTCGAGGCGGCCGATGCCGACTGGTTAGACGTCGCGGCCCGGCAGCTCAAACGCCGTTTCGGTGCGCGGCCCGCGCCGGACGCCGACGAGCGCGCCCGCCGGGCCCAGTTTCTCTTGCGCCGCGGCTTCGATCCGGCGACAGTACGGGCCGTTACCCGTGCCGATGTGGACGATTCCGGCGAATTGGATTGATTCGTCAGGAATTTGTCCGCATTCTGGCGTCCTGCACGGCGCCTGTTCGTCTTTTCTGCCGTCATTCCCGCGAACGCGGGAATCCATGGGTTCTTCGCCTTCAAGGCCAAATGGATTCCCGCTTTCGCGGGAATGACGGAGCGTGGAACGGGAACGACGGCGTGCGGAACGTTCCAACAACCCGTTCGCCTGCTCACGATCCATGAAAACCTCCGAAATCCGCTCCGCATTCCTCGAGTTCTTCAAGAGCAAGGGCCATACGATCGTGCCTTCGAGCTCGCTCGTGCCGGCGAACGATCCGACGCTGCTCTTCACGAACTCGGGCATGGTGCAGTTCAAGAACGTGTTCCTCGGCTCGGAGAAATTGCCGTACGT
>DASZWL010000355.1:0-6501 GCA_035546695.1 Rhodanobacteraceae bacterium
GGTAGTTTCCCCCCGCCATTTCGATCGTCATCCCCGCGAAAGCGGGGACCCAGTGACTTTTTTCATCTGCATTTGAAGGCACTGGATTCCCGCGTTCGCGGGAATGACGGCAGTCGGAGCGCGATGCCGAACCACCTACCCTCACCCGCCGCTACGCGGCAGCCTCTCCCGCAAGCGGGAGAGGCGAACCGCTTTGCCGGCGCGAGCGGCGAAAGCACGTAGACTCGCATTTTTTACGCCCGGCGCACCTGTCCGAAAGTGAATCTCGCCGTTCCTCCCGGCTCCCGCCTCCATGGCCTCGATGCAGCAACGATCCCGCGCGTCGTCGCGACCGCGGAAGCGCTCGCGGCCGGACGTCTCGACGACGCCGCGCGCGAGATCGGCGGCGTCGCCGCGCGTTATCCCTCGCATCCCGAAGTGCTGCGCCTTCGCGCCGGCATCGACAGCCAGCGCGGCCGTCATTCCGAAGCGATCGCCGAGATGCGGAGCGCCGCTTCGCAACGTCCGCGCGACGCGCTGTACCAGAACACGCTCGGCACGATCCTCGCCGAAGCCGGCGAGTACGACGGCGCGATCGAAGCGCTGCGCCGCTGCTGCGAGCTCGAGCCCGGCCTCGCGATCGCCTGGTACAACCTCGGCGTGCTGCTGACGCGCTCTGTGCGTTACGACGAAGCGGTCGACGCGCTGCGCGAAGCCGTACGGCTCGCGCCCGATCACGTCGACGCGCGCGCGCTGCTCGCCGACATGTTGCGCGTCAGCGGCGATGCGGATGCGGCTGCCGCCGAATACCGCCGCATCGTCGCGGCGCGTCCTTTCGCCGGCGCGGCGTGGTGGGGCCTCGCCGATCTCAAGACGACGAAGTTCGCCGCCGGCGACATCGATCGCCTGCGCGCCGCGCTCGCGGACGCGCGAGCGAGCGACGACGACCGCATCGCGCTCGGCTTCGCGCTCGCGAGGGCGCTCGACGATCACGGCCGCTACGCCGAATCGCTCGATGCGCTCGCAGCGGCGAACGCGATCGCGCGGCGGCGCCGGCAGTGGAACTCTGCCGGATTCTCGGCCGCGATCGCCGCGATCCGCGCTGCGTTCACGCCGCCGCCCTCGCCTGCGCCGGATCCGCAGCTCGGCGCCGGCGTCGTCTTCATCGTCAGCCTGCCGCGCTCGGGATCGACGCTGATCGAGCAGATCCTCGCCTCGCATCCTTCGGTCGAAGGCGCCGGCGAATTGCCGGATCTTCCGCTCGTCTTGACCGAGGAATCCAAGCGCCGCGGACGCGCGTTTCCGGACTGGGCACACGCGATGCAGCCGGACGACTGGCAGCGGCTCGGCCAGCGCTATCTCGAGCGCACGTCGCACTGGTCGCGGCAGCGACCGATGTTCACCGACAAGCTGCCGAACAACTGGTACTACATCGGCGCGATCCGCGCGATGCTGCCCGGCGCGCGCATCGTCGGCTGCCGGCGCGATCCGCTCGAGACCTGCTTCTCGTGCTATCGCCAGCTGCTGCACAACAATGAATACCAGCGCACGTTCGCCGATCTCGCGGCGTTCTGGCACGAGTTCGATACGAGCTTGCGACTTGCGCTCGCGCAGCATCCGACGCACGTCCACGAAAGCATCTACGAGGATCTCGTCGCCGATCCCGAGCGCCACATCCGCCGCCTGCTCGACTTCTGCGGCCTGCCGTTCGATCCCGCGTGCCTCGAATTCCATCGCACGCGGCGCGACGTGCGCTCGCCGAGCGCGATGCAGGTGCGCGAGCCGTTGCGGCGCGACACGGCGCGTGCGCCGCGTTACGGCGCGCTGCTCGATCCGCTGCGCGAAGCGCTGGCCGCCGTGATGCAGGCGGACCGGAACTGATCGCGCCGCGACGAAGCGCACGCGGTTACGCCGATTCCTCCGGAAACAGCCCCGTCAGCTCCGGAACGAACGGCGCGTAACGACGCCATCGATCGACCGACGCTGCTTGGACCGGCTGACGCGCCTGCCAGACGCTGGCCGAGTGGATCGGCGCCGCCGACGATGCGTCTTCATCCACGAGCGGCGCGCCGATGAAATCGGCGAGTGCGGCGAGACTCGCAGCCGGATCGGCGACGAACGTCTCGTAGTCGAGCGTATGGATCGGGAGCGACAGCGTCGCCTGCCAGTGCCGCATCAGGCGATCGTGTCCCTTCGCGAAATGCGCGATATCGGCGAGATCATAGGCGAACGCGGCATCGCGGTGCGCGAAATCCTGTGACCAGAGCGATAGCGCCGTGTCGCGCCGGTCACGCCGGCAATGGATCACTCGCGCCGTAGGGAACATCGCTTCGACGAGATCGAGATAGCGGAAATTCATCGGATCCTGGTCGATGTACCACGTTGCCGGCGCATCGTCCTGCCGCGCGTGAACGCGATAGAGGCCGGCCGCCTCGGCGATCGCTCCGGCATCGCCGAGATGTCCGCCGCCGATGAGCTGCTCGGCGATGAAGCGCAGCATCCGCAATTCGCCGCGATCGCGCGCCGGCGTGCGCCGCGCGAGCTGCGTCGCCGTCATCGTCGTTCCGGTGCGCGGCAGCCCGACGATGAAGACCGGAACGAAATTCTCGTGCGACGTGCGCGATGCGCGTGCGACGCGCTCCCGCAGGCGCGCATCGACGAACGCATCCCACGCCGGCGGCGACCACGGCAGCACCGAGCGCACTAGCGCGTTCGCCTCGCGCAGTACTGTTGCGGCGGACGCATAGTCGCCGACGTCGTCGAGCGCCTTCGCGAGACCGAATCCCGTCGCCGCTCGCGCGCGCAGCGAAAACGCCGTATCGCGGAAATGCGCTTCGAAGCGCGCGAAATCCGGATGGCTCCGGTCGCCGTAGCGCATCGTATGCGCGAGCGCGCCGAGCACGTAGTACGTATCGAGATCGACGCCGGCATCGAGCGCGGCGAGATAGCGCACGCGCGCCTTGTCGAAATCGCCGAGCTCGCGCGCGATGTTGCCGGCGACCGCGAGCAGCGGCGCGAATCCCGGCGCGTTCGCGAGCGCGCGGTCGCAAAGCTCGTCGGCGAGCGCCTGACGATGGCATTGCTCGATGAATTGCGCGGCGCGCAAGCTCGCGCCAACCTCGAAACCGAGCGAGCGACAAAGGCCGAACATCGTCGCGGACGCGGCGTCGAGCCGTCCGTCGCTTTGCAGCACGCGGGCCAGCAGCGTCGAGATGTCCTCGCGCGCGGGCTCGCGCGCCGCGAGACCGCGAAGCATCGCTTCGCTGCGCGGAGTCTCGCCGCGCTCCCACGCGGCCTTCGCGACGGCGAATTCGGAATCGGTATCCGCTGGAGGAATCGACATTCGTGCGGCCGGACGCGCGCGATGAATGCGGGATTCTGCCACACGATCCGGCGCAGGCGTGCCGTCGACGCGTCGTTCCGTGCGAACATTGGGGCCTCGAAAAACGACTCCGAAACGATGCAGGTCACGATCCCGGGGCCGAGCGCAGCGATGCAGCTCCTCGCCGACTACGAGCGCGAATCCGCGACGGGCGGAGAAACGGAAGCGCGCGCGCGCCTGATCGCCCGTCTAGCCGATGCGCCCGAACGCGAC
This sequence comes from Rhodanobacteraceae bacterium, assembly GCA_035546695.1. Lineage (GTDB taxonomy): Bacteria > Pseudomonadota > Gammaproteobacteria > Xanthomonadales > Rhodanobacteraceae > Dokdonella_A. The sequence continues at coordinate 3,575 of DASZWL010000355.1, forward strand.
TGGCTCGAATGCGCGCAGCAGCTCGTCTTGCGCGGCCGCGTCGATGCCACGACGGCATTGCTCGCCGCCGCTCGCGCGCATCATCCGCGCTCGGCCGATATCGCGTTCGCGCTCGCCGGTCTCGATCAGCGCGCGCGCCGCAACGCGGAAGCGGAGGCATTGCTGCGCGAAGTCCTCGAATCCAAGCCCGATCACGCAGCGGCTGCATTGATGCTCGCGCGGCTTCTCGGCGACGCAAGCCGGACGCGCGCGGCCGCGTCGGTCCTGCGCGCGGCATTCGCCGAGCATCGCCATCAGATCGATCTCGCTATCCGCGCGATGGAGCTCGCCGACCAGCTCGATCGCAAGGCGACGGCGGCGGAGATCGCCGAAGCGGAGATCGCGGCCGGCTGCGCCGATCCGCGCATCCACGCGTATGCGGCGACGTACGCGCTCCAGCTCGGCGAATTCGCGCGCGCGCGCGAACGCTACCTCTTTGCGTACACGCACAGTGCGCAGGCGCCCGAATGGAACGTGCCGTTCGGTCTCGCCTCGGCGCAACGCTATCGCGACGCGGATCATCCGGATTTCGCGCTGTTCCGCGAGTGTCTCGCGAGAACCGATCTCAGCGAGAAAGCGCGCCTCACGCTGCTCTTCGCGCTCGGCAAGGCACACGACGACATCGGCGCCTACGCCGAGGCCGCGCGCTATTTCCGCGAGGCCAATGCGATCGCGTTCGCGCTCTGGCCGCGCTCGCGCAAGCAGTGGCGGCGCAGCGTCGCGGCGCGCATCCAGGCGAAGCCGCTGCTGGCACGCCGCGATCCGACCGGCGATTTCACGCCGATCTTCATCGTCGGCCTGCCGCGCTCGGGCACGACGCTGACGGCCGAGCTGCTCGCGCGCCACCCTCTCGTGCGCAACCGCGGCGAGCTCAACGGGATCTGGAAGCTCGCGCAGCGCCTGCCCGCGAACGGCGCGCCGGACCGCGCGATGCTCGACGCGATGGCCGCCGAATACGAAGCGGCACTCAGGCTCGACGACTCGGGCGACGCACGCTGGTTCATCGACAAGCAGCCGCTGAACCTCGTGCACGTCGACCTGATCCTCGCGCTGTGGCCGCACGCGAAGATCATTCACTGCGAACGCAACGCACGAGACAACGCGCTGTCGATCTGGGTGCAATCGTTCCAGGAAGATACGTACGCTTTCGCGTTCGATTTCACCGACATCGCAGCCTTGCAGCAGGGCTGCGAGAAGCTGATGGCGCACTGGAAGAAGCTTTATCCGGATTCGATCCGGAGCCTCCGCTACGAGGATCTCGCCGCGGCGCCCGGGGAGAGGATCGGCGAGCTCGCCGACTGGATCGGCCTGCCCCCGTCCGAAACGTCATCACGGGAGCCGCAACCCGCGGAGGCGATCAACACGGCGAGCCTCTGGCAGGCGCGGCAGCCGGTCTATACGCGCTCGATCGGTCGCTGGCGCGCGTATATCGAGCACGTGCCGGAGCTGGCGCAGTTCTCGCCGGACTAGCGATCCGCCTCGATCCTAGCGGCGCTAGACCTCGTAGCCCCAGTGGTCGAGCATCGGCTTCAGGATCGGCAGGAGCGGCTCGAAATCGCGCTCGTAACGGCGCCATCGATCCTTGCGCCGCGCGCTGATCGGCTGGACGACCTCGGTGTAGCTCGGCGTCGCGATGAAGCCCTTTTCTTTCGCGCGCTTGTCGTAGTTCAGCATCTCGGCGGCATCGTCGATGCCGAGGAATGCGGCATAGCGCTCGGCCTGCCGCTTCGGATCCTCGACGAGCTCCTCGTAGCGCGACACGAGCACGTCGGGCTTGAACATCTCGCAATCGCGCAGCCACGCCTGCATCGCCGCGACATAGGCGCGCGCGGTGCGCTCCATCGTCGAGCACGCGCCCGCGAGCGAGCACGAGCGGTAGCTCTGCATGTAGTTGCTCAGCACGACGTCGCACGGATGGCGCAGCGCGAGAATGAACTTCGCCTGCGGGAAGAGTCGCGTGATCAGCGGCAGGTTCAGCATGTTGAGCGGATTCTTGTCGACCAGCCGCGCATCCCAGCGGCGCCGGATCTTCTCGGCGACGAGACCGAGGTAGCGCTTGCGCAGCTCGTCGCAATCGCGCTGGTTCAGCCGATGCAGTTGTTCGGGAGTGCGCACGCCGAGATCTTCGAGCTCGCCGGTGAGGATCGCGAAGAACGGACGCTCGTCCATCGACTGGAGCTTCGGATGCGCATCGAGCATCTGCTCGAGCAGCGTCGTTCCGGAGCGCGGAAAACCGACGATGAAGACCGGCGAGTGGCGGCCTTCCGGCGCGGTGAGGTCCGGCCAGCGGGCGAAATCTTCCTTCGCGACGAACCGCCTCGACGCGGGAAGTACGACCGTGTTCGGCTCGAAGAAGACCGGCTCGATCGGCGCGAGCTCGAGGCGCTGGCGCGCATGCGCGGTCGCGAGCGATTCCATCGCCGCGGCGGGATCTCGCAGCTTGTCGTGGATATCCGCCAGCAGGAAGTAGTGCGCGTAATCGAGATCGTTGCGCGGGCCGACGTTCTCGAGGATCTCGCGGGCCTCCTCCGCGTTGCCGCGGCGCTTGGCGAGCATCGCGCGCAGGTGGGCGACCTCGTTCGTCGAGCGCGCGTCCATCGCGACGAAGCGCGCCGTCGTGTCCGCGAGCAGCGACTCGGCGGCGTCGAGATCGTTCCGGCGTTCGAGCACGCTGATGAGCTGGAGGCGCGCCGGCAGGTGCATCGGCATCCGCCGCGTGAGCTCGGTCAGCACCTCGTACGCCTCGTCGGCGAGGCCGACCGTCGTCAGAAGATGCGCCAGCAGCAGCTGCTCTGGCGGGTCCAGCGGCAACCAGTTGCGCCAGGGGCGAAGCAGCGTGTACGCCTGCGTGTCGCGGACCGCCGCCAGCACGTTCGCGGCGTGGATGT
>DASZWL010000356.1:0-10540 GCA_035546695.1 Rhodanobacteraceae bacterium
CGCGATCTCGGCGGTGCAGTTGACCGACGCCTACAAGAAGGCGTTCGCGGACGAGATCGCCGCGCGGCGCAAGCAAGGCGTCTCCGCGCCGGGCGAGACGACGGCCGTCTATACGTTCGTGCCCGATCTCAACACGCCGCGACGGTTCGAGACGATCGCGACGCTCCTGTCGCGGCGCGGAAAGCCCGATCGCGTGATCGAGAAGGTGCTCGGCGGAAACTTCCTGCGCCTCTTCGCGCAGACGTGGCCGGCGACCTGATTCGGCCCGCATCTCCAACCGGCTTCGCGATCGCGTGAACACGAGCCGGACGAACGCGACGAGCGAACGCGCGATCGCCGATCGCATCGCCTCGCGCTACGGCACGCGGCGGCATCGCGGCTACGTGCGCGGCAAGCTGCGCTGGGATCCCGTGTTCGCGGCCGTCGCGCCGCTCTTCGCCGGCTCGCCGCGCGCGCTGCTCGACATCGGCTGCGGGTTCGGCCTGCTCGGGCAATATCTTCGCGAATGCGGCGTTGACGCGCCCTATCGCGGCATCGATGTCGACGCGGCGAAGATCGACGCGGCTCGAGCGGCCGCGAAAGCCGGCAATCTCGATCTCGAGCTTTCGGTCGGCTCGGTCGATGCGCTGCCGTCCTTCAGCGGCGACGTCGCGCTGCTCGACGTGCTGCATTACCTGCCACGCGCCGAACAGCAGCACGCGATCGCCGACGCGGCGTCGCACGTCGCGGCGGGCGGCCTGCTCGTCATCCGCAACGTGCTGCGCGATCGCAGCTGGCGCTTTCGCGCGACCGTCATCGAGGAGCACATCTCACGCACGCTCGGCTGGATGCGCTGTGAGACCGGCCACTTTCCGAGTCGCGAAGAGATCGAGTCACCGCTCAACTCGGCTGGATTCGAGGTTCGTGCCGCGCCGCTCTGGGGCCGCACGCCGTTCAACAGCTGGCTCATCGTCGCGCGACGCGCCTAGGGTTTTCGGAGGTACGCGGCTACGGATCGCGCCGCGACGGCGCGCGCGTGCGTCTGCGCCGCATGCGCGCATGAAGCTTCGCGCGCCGCTCGGCGAGGCAGCGCGCGTGCAGCCGTCGCGCTTCCGCGTCGCCCGGCATCGCAGCGAGCGTCGTGCGATACGCGCAGAAATCCGCATACGCGTTCAGCACCGTGCGCAACCGGCGCACGAGGAGCTCGAGCATGATCGCATCGTCGAGGAGACCGATGACCTCGACGTCGTCCGGAATCAGATCGTCCGGATCGCTGAAATACGCGAGCGTCTCGATGACGTCGGACCGCTCGGGCTCCGACAGCGCCCAGGCCTCGTCCTCCAGCATCAGGATCAGCCGCTGCACTTCGACCAGCCGTCGCCGCACGTAAGCCGGCGCGGTGGCGGCCGAAAGATGATCGAGCGCGTATTTCGCCGCGTCGATGACGTCGACCTCGTCCGCGCAGCGCGTCGTGTGACGCGCGCGCGCCAGCGCCGCCTCGAAGCGTTCGATGTCGGCCGGTTCGAGCTCGAAAGTGATGCGCATGACGGACGCCGGAGCGTACGCGCGAGCGCCGCGAGGGTCAAAGGGATCGAGCCCTGGCGCGCATGCGATAGTCAGCCGATGAGCCCGATCTCCGCGCGTCTTCGCGCCATGCTGACGCCCATTTCCTCGAGCTGCCGATCGCCGACGAGCTCCTTGATCCTCGGGAAGATCTCTTCTTCCTCTTCGGCGAAATGGTGTTCGAGCTGTTCCTGAAGCGCCTTCAGCCTGCCGGGAAATGCCGGAGAGGCGAGCGGCGTGCGCATGAGGTCGGGCAGCATGAGCTCGGTCAGGGACCGGTGCTCGGCAAGCGCCTCGTAATAGAGAATCTGATCTTCCGGCGTCGTCGCGGTCTTGCGGAACGCGGCGTAGAGAATCTCTTCCTCGATCGTCGAATGGCTGCCGATCAAGGCGGCGAGCCTGCGCAATGCGTAGCGCTTCGTCATTTCGTCTGCCGTGCGATCGCGTTGCAGATCGCGAATCAGCAGAGCCATGAGCTCATGCTCGGCTGCCAGCAGCACGATTGCGTGCATTGCATTCCCTCCGCCCCTGAATCGGGAGGAGGATCGGTCGCGAAAAACAAATCGAAACTGAGCTTCGGATCGGCTCAATGATTTGTCACATTTGACGGGACAGCTCGTTCGTTAGGTTTAAGCTGAATTTCCGTCGCGCTTTCGTTAAATAACCTTCAGTTGAAGAGATTTTCGTTCAGTTTATCGTCGCGATCGAACCTGAATGCCGACGTAGCGGACGGATCCGAAGTGCGGATCGATCGCCGATACGGCGGCGGAAGATATTCGACGAGGCGCCCTGAACTACGTACCGCCGACACCGACGCCGCGGCGCTCGGTTACCGATAAGGCCATTGATGCAACGCAGTCCGTAAAGCATCGTTCGAATGCCCGGAGCCAGACTCGAACTGGCACGACGGCTACCCGTCGAGGGATTTTAAGTCCCTTGCGTCTACCGATTTCGCCACCCGGGCAAGGCGGGCCAAGCATCGCAGACTCGGACTCGGCGAGCCACAAACCAGCCGAGGCGATCACGGCTTCGCGGAACGCCTTTTTTGCCGCCCGATGGCGGAACGGACCCCCGAATTCCGTAATACGGAGTTCGAGCAATCGCGCTTCGACTGCGAAGCGCCAAGGGGAACCGACGCCTATGCCGATGAAAGCCCAGGATCGACGCCGCCTCGTCGAGAGCTGGCTGCTGTTGCAGACGAGGCCCGAGGTCGGCGCCGAGCGCGAGGATCTGGCCTGGGTCGTCGAGAAGGTCTGGGATCTTTGCGACGACGCGCCGAACGACGCGTTCGAGTTCATTCTCGGCGTGCTCGACAGGGACGTTTCGGGGCGAACGCTCGCGATCCTCTGCGCCGGTCCGCTGGAAGCTCTGCTGCGCAAGCACGGTCCGCGCATCATCGCGCGCGTCGAGCGGCGCGCGCGGCGCGACGCGAAATTCGCGGCGCTGCTCGGCCACGTCTGGAAGGACGCACTATCGAGCAAGATCTGGCTGCGCGTGCAGCAGGTGCGCGAGCGGCAGGCGCGCTATGCCGTCGTCGAGGATCGCGAGGAAGCCGACATCGCGAGCTGAGTCTGCGGCGCTTCTTCGCTTCGCGACGCGACGACGACGGAACAGGACCGCCCGTCCGGGGTGCGAGCTTCCGCACTCGTCCCCGGCGGACGGGAGCGCGCTCTCGCGAGCGCGTTCGATGGGAAATTCGTAAAAGAGAGCCGGAACCCGCCACGAATGCGAGCATTCCGTCGCTTGATCAGCGAGTATGACTTCGCGATCGCGCGAGAGACTCTTGCGCCATGCCTTTCAGCATCGCTGTCGAACGAAATCCGGCATTGATTGAAGTGAGCGCCCGCCGAACGGCACATCGATCTGTGCTTGGGGGATAACCGATGGCCTAGCGCATTGGTCGTGGCAAGACGAACAATTCGGCGGGCGCTCTAGATACAAATACGGAATTCGGCGGCCGAAACCGCCACCGTCGTCAAAAAAATCGCTTGGCTTGCCATTCGGCCACCCGGCGAGAAGATGCGTGATGGCACGAAGGAGACGGATATTTTCGGCCCGCGCGTCGACGCCGAACCCCATCCGCCGCGCCCGCGCGTTCCATGGCCCGTTGCCGTGACGGCATCCGGCCGCATGTCTTACGCTCTCGAACATGGGGTCCGAGAAAACCGACGAGGAATTGATGCTCGCTTACGCCGGAGGCGACCTGCTCGCTTTCGAGATCCTTTACCGGCGCCACCGCGGCATGCTGTACCGCTTCGTGCTGCGCACGCTGCACCATCGCGCCGATGCCGACGAGCTGTTCCAGGACACCTGGAGCCGCCTCATCGCCGCGCGCGAGCGCTATCGTCCGGAAGCGAAATTCACGACCTGGCTGCTGCAGATCGCGCACAACCTCATCGTCGATCGCTACCGCCGCCAGCGTCCGCAGGCATCCGAGGCGGAAACCGACGCCGTGTTCCGCTCGCTCGACGCCGGCGATGCGGCGCAGCCGGAACGCGCGCTCAGCGAGTTCGAGGAACGGCGACGCCTTCAGCTCGCGCTCGAGGAATTGCCCGAAGAGCAGCGCGTCGCGTTCCTGCTGCGCGTCGAGAGCGGCCTTGGGCTCGAGGAGATCGGCGCGATCACGGGCGCGGGCCGCGAGACGGTCAAGTCGCGCCTGCGTTACGCGCTCGCGCGCATCCGTGCGAGGCTTGCGACATGAATCCGAACGATCGCGATCTCGACGATCTCTTCGACGAGCGCGGCGGACGCATCGGCGATCTCTATCGTCGCCTGCCGCGCTACGAGCCGCCGCGCCGGCTCGATCGCGCCGTGCTCGGCGAAGCGGCGCGCGCGGTGCGGAGCGGCAAGCCACCTCGGCGCCAGCGCTGGATCGTCGGTGTCGGCTCGGCGGCCGGGCTCGTGCTCGCGGCCGGTATCGCCTGGCGGATCGGTCACGAGCCGATGACGACGGAAACGGGTGACGAGCGCGTCCGCGTCGTGCCGGTGCAGCCGATCACTGAATCGCCGCGCGCGCGGCGGGACGAAGAGCCGGCGCGTGAATCGCCCGCAGCGCCGCCGCCGGCGAGTGCGCCGGTGTCGCAACCTTCGGGTGCTATCAGTCAGCGCGTGGATGCCGATGCGGCCAAGCGAACGCGCAAGCCGATCCCGCGCGAGAAAGCGCTGCGTCCCGAGGCATCGCCAGCGCCGAAGCCGGCAACGGCCGCTCCGGAGCCGGCTCCGCCTCCGGCCGCCGCCGCTCGGACGGAGCCGTTTCCACAAGCGCGCGATGCCGAAGCGCCGGCGACGAAATCCGAAAATGCCGCCGCCGGCGCCGCGGCCGCCGAAACCGCCGCGAAAAGCGCGCGTCGCGATAACGCGTCATCGGATCTTTTCCAGCGCGCCGCGCCGCCGACGCCGCCGAGCAGCTCGGTCGAGCTCCAGCGAGACATGCAGCTCGCGCCACGCGACTGGCTCTCGCACATCCGCGAGCTCGTGCGGCAGGGCCGCCGCCAGCAGGCGATCGAGAGCCTGCGTCTCTTCGTGCACGCTCATCCGGATTCGCGAGTGCCGGATGATCTCCAGCCGCTGCTCCAGTGATAGGTTCCTGTCGTCCCCGCGAAAGCGGGGACCCAGTGCCTTTTTGAAGCGCCTGAAAAGTCGCTGGGTCCCTGCTTTCGCGGGGACGACGAGATGTTGCTGCTACGGCGCTTCGAGCGCGCCGGCGATCCGTCCCATGAACGGACGGTAGTACGCGAGCTCCGCGATCGAATCGCGCACGTCCGAGAGCGCAGTGTGCGTCGATTCCTTCGAGAATCCGCGAGTGACTTCGGGCGCCCAGCGGCGCGCGAGCTCCTTGATCGTCGAGACGTCGAGATTGCGGTAGTGGAAATAGCGCTCGAGGCGCGGCATCAGACGATGCAGGAAGCGCCGGTCCTGGCAGATCGAATTGCCGCAGATCGGCGATTTGCCGGGCGGCACCCATTGCACGAGGAACTCGACGGTCAGCGCTTCGGCCGTCGCGATGTCGATTCTCGAATCGATCACGCGCTGCCAGAGTCCGGACTTGCGATGCTGGTTGCGGTTCCAGTCGTCCATCGCCTCGAGTCTTTCCAGCGGATGGCCGATCGCGAACTCGGGCCCTTCGGCGAGCGTGTTGAGATCCTTGTCGGTGACGACCGTCGCGATCTCGAGGATCGAATCGTGGTCGGGATCGAGCCCGGTCATCTCGAGATCGATCCAGATCAGGTTGTCCTCGTGCGGCATGCGTATCTCCTTGTCGTCCGTCACGCCCCCGCTCGCGACCGGCCTCGCCCGCGAGCATAGCAGGCGACGGCGATTTGCCGGACGGCGCGCGACGCCGCTACGCTCTCTCGACGGCAACGGACGCGCGATGCAGACCTTTCTCTGGCACGACTACGAGACGTTCGGCGCGGATCCGCGCCGCGATCGCCCCGCGCAGTTCGCCGCGATCCGCACGACGCCGGAGCTCGAAGCGATCGGCGAGCCGATCGCGCTCTACTGCAAGCCGGCGACGGATGTGCTGCCCGATCCCGGCGCGTGCCTCGTCACCGGCATCACGCCGCAGCTCGCCGCCGCCGAAGGCGTGATCGAAGCCGAGTTCGCCGCGCGCGTGCACGAGCCCCTCGCCGAGCCCGGCACCTGCGGCGTCGGCTACAACTCGCTGCGCTTCGACGACGAGTTCACGCGTCACCTTCTCTACCGCAATTTCTACGATCCTTATGCGCGCGAATGGGAGAACGGCAACTCGCGCTGGGATCTGATCGATCTCGCGCGGATGTGCTATGCGCTCCGCCCGCACGGCATCGAATGGCCGCTGCGCGAGGACGGCGCGCCGAGCTTCCGGCTCGAGGATCTCGCGCGCGCGAACCATGTCGCGCAGCATCGCGCGCACGATGCGCTCTCGGACGTCGAAGCGCTGCTCGGCTTCGCGCGCGTCCTGCGCTGGAAGCAGCCGCGGCTCTGGGACTGGCATCTCGCGCTCAGAAAGAAACAGCGCGTCGTCGAGCTGCTCGACGTCGTCGAGATGACGCCGCTCGTCCACGTCTCCTCGCGCTATCCCTCGACGCGCGGATGCCTCGCGCTCGTCGCGCCGATCGCGGGCCATCCGACGCGTCCGAACGGCGTCATCGTCTACGATCTCGACGTCGACCCCGCGCCGCTGATCGAACTCGACGCCGACGAGATCGCCGATCGCGTGTTCACTCGACGCGCGGACCTGCCCGAAGGTGTCGAGCGCATCCCGCTGAAGACGATCCACGCGAACCGCTCGCCCGCTCTCGCGCCGCTCAACGTGCTGAAGATCACCGACACGGCGCGCATCGCGCTCGACGTCGAGCGCAACCTTCGCCACCTCGAACGACTTCGCGCCGCGGGAGGGCTCGCAGAGAAGGTGCGCCGCGTGTTCTCGCGCGAGTCGCAGCGCGAGCCTGCGGGCGATGCCGACCTCGCGCTCTACGACTGCTTTCTTCCGGACGACGATCGCCCGCTGCTGCGCTCGGTGCGCGAAACGCCGCCGGCCGAGCTCGGCATGCGCCGTTTTCCGTTCAAGGATGCGCGCTGCGCGGAGCTTCTATTCCGCTACCGCGCGCGCAACTGGCCCGACACGCTGACGTCGGACGAAGCGCTACGCTGGGAAACCGAGCGCCGTCGCCGTCTCGAAACGGCAACCGCCGCGACGCCGCGCACGCTCGAGGATTATTTCGCGTCGATCGCGGAGTATCGTGCCGACGCAACGACGACGCCCGCCGAGCAGGCGCTGCTCGACCAGCTCGAGCAATGGGGCCGCACGATTCTCTGAGGTCATGATGGCAACGACATATTTCTCGCCCGCGACGTTCAAGTTCCAGCGCGACCTCGCGCGCAACAACAACCGCGCTTGGTTCGCGGCGAACAGGCAGCGCTACGAGGATGTGCTGCGGCAGCCTTTCCTGCGTCTCATCGAGGACATGCAGAAACCGCTCGCGAAGATCAGCGCGCACTACCGCGCCGATCCGCGCCCGCAGGGCGGCTCACTGTTCCGCATCCATCGCGACACGCGGTTCCGCAGCGACAAGACGCCGTACAAGACCTGGGCCGGCGCTCGCTTCGCGCACGAGCGGCGGCGCGAGGTCGAGGCGCCGTCGTTCTATCTGCACGTCCAGTCCGGCGATTGCTTCGCCGGCGGCGGCCTCTGGCATCCCGAATCGCCGACGCTGAAGAAGATCCGCGAGTTCCTCGCCGACAATCCGGCCGCGTGGAAGAAAGCCGTGCACGGCAAGGCATTCCGCGAGCGCTTCGAGTTCTGGGGCGAACGCCTGACGCGCCCGCCGCGCGGGTTCGATCCCGCGCACGAGCTCATCGAGGACATCAAGCGGCGCAACTTCGCGGCGGGCGCGGCGATTGCGGATTCGATCGTGACGTCGGATGAGCTCCTGCCGGTCGTCGTCGACACGTTCAAGCGCATCGCGCCGATGGTCGATTACCTCTGCGCGGCGCTCGATCTCGAGTTTTAGCATCGTCGTTCCCGGCATCGCGGGAGCGACAAGAACATGCACGTCACGCATAGGGTGGGCCTTGGCCCACCGCTCCGCCCGACCCCCATAGCGGTGGGCCAAGGCCCACCCTATGAGGACTCGATCTCGAGTTCTGATCCTGGTTCACCGTCATCCCGGCGAAGGCCGTATTCGGCGGACATCGTGTACATCGCCGTTCAGACCGACTGTTCGCTCGCGGACACCCATGCCGATGCGCTAGCGTGAATCAACTTGATGAATATCATCTAATATATTGTCTTACAAAGAATTTTTTTAGCATCCTGAAGTCCAGTGCCTACATGGCACGGCCCCTGCTATTCCGAGGCCATGGACATTGCCCGCCCCGAGCTCAAGCAGAAGAAACGCCGCCGCCAATACCTCATTGGCGCCGGCATCGCGATCCTCGTTGTCGCTGCCGTCGCAGGCCTTTCGGCGCTCGGCCCGGCGATCCCGTCGATCGAGCGGTCGAGCGTGCTCGTCGATCAGGTCAAGCGCGGCGAGCTCCTGCGCGAGGTGCGCGGACCCGGAACGCTCGTGCCGAAGGAGATCCGCTGGATCGCCGCCGAGACCGCGGCGCACGTCGAGCGCATCGTCATCAAGCCGGGCGCCGCAGTGAAGCCCGACACCGTCATCCTCGAGCTATCGAATCCCGAAGTCGACGATCAGCTGCTCGCCGCGAAGACCGCCGTAACGGCCGCCGAATCCGATCTCGCCGCGAAGCGCACCGATCTCAACTCGAAGCTCCTCGACGAGCAGTCCGCGCTCGCGCAGGCGAAGAGCGATTACGAAACCGCGCGCATGCAGGCCGAGGCCGAAAAACCCGTCGCCGAGAAAGGCGTGATTCCGGCCGTGCAATACAAGAAGAGCCTCGTCGTGCTCGAGCAGTCCAAGCAGCGCATGGAGCTCGAGGAACAGCGCGTCGGCGAGTTCCGCCGCAACATCTCATCGCAGCTCGCGGCCGAGAAGGCGCGTCTCGACCAGCTCGTCGCGACGCGCGAGCTGCGCCAGCGCCAGGCCGATGCGCTGCACGTGCGCGCCGGCATCGAGGGCATTCTCCAACAAGTTCCGGTCGAGGAAGGCCAGCAGGTCGCGGCCGGCGCGAACCTCGCGCGCGTCGCGCGTCCGGGCGAGCTCATGGCCGAGCTTCGCATCGCCGAGACGCAGGCGAAGGACGTCGCGCTCGGCCAGCCGGTGAAAGTCGACACACGCAACGGCATCGTCGACGGCAAGGTGCTGCGCGTCGATCCCGCCGTGCAGAACGGCACCGTGCAGGTCGACGTCGATCTCGAAGGCAAGCTGCCGCCCGGCGCGCGTCCCGATCTCTCGGTCGACGGCACGATCGAGATCGAGCGCCTGCCCGACGTGCTCTACGTAGGACGCCCGGCATTCGGCCAACCCGACTCCGAAGTGCGCCTCTACAAGCTCGACGGCAACGGCGTCGCGAGCCGCGTGCCGGTCGAGCTCGGCAAGAGCTCGGTGAACCTGATCCAGATCGTCAACGGCCTCAACGTCGGCGACAAGGTGATCCTCTCCGACACGAGCGCATTCGATCAGAGCGATCGCGTGCGGCTCAAATAGACGTTTTGCCGCCCGAACGCATCGAACATGAAATCCCTCGTTCCCATGACGCGGACTCCACGATGAACAATCCAACGCACGCCGACCCGCTGATCCGCCTCGACAGCATCAAGAAAGTGTTCCTGACCGACGAGGTCGAGACGCACGCGCTCGCCGGCGTCCACTTCGACATCAAGCGCGGCGAATACGTCTCGATCTCGGGCCCGTCGGGCTGCGGCAAGTCGACGCTGCTCGCGATCCTCGGCCTCCTCGACACGCCGAGCGACGGCGCCTACATGCTGAACGGCCGACAGGTCGCGGACATCGGCGCCAGCGAGCGCGCGCAGATCCGCAACAAGGAAATCGGCTTCGTGTTCCAGGCGTTCAACCTGATCGGCGATCTCACGGTGTTCGAGAACGTCGAGCTGCCGCTGACGTATCGCGAAGGCGTGACCAAGGCCGAGCGCCGCGAGCGCACGATCGCGGCGCTGGAACGCGTCGGCATGGCGCACCGCGTGAAGCATTTCCCGGCGCAGCTCTCGGGCGGCCAGCAACAGCGCGTCGCGGTCGCGCGCGCGCTCGTCGGCCAGCCGTCGATCCTGCTCGCCGACGAGCCGACCGGAAACCTCGATTCGAAGAACGGCGAAGCGGTCATGGAGCTCCTCGACGAGCTGCACAAGCAGGGCTCGACGATCTGTATGGTCACGCACGATCCGCGCTATGCCGATTTCGCCGACCGCAAGATCTTCATGTTCGACGGCCGCATCGTCGACGAGGCGACGATGCATCGCCTGCGCCACGAGGAGGATCAGCGGCTGATGCGCCCCGCGCGCAGCGCGAGCTGACCGCTCGCATCGCCATCCGTTCCGAAGAGGCCGCCGATGCTGCCGAAGATCATCACCGAGTTGCACCACGCGTTCCGCCGC
>DASZWL010000357.1:0-3591 GCA_035546695.1 Rhodanobacteraceae bacterium
AGCTCGACCTGCGCGATCTCGGGCGTGCGATCGGCGTCGAGGCGCTTGCTTTCGGGCCAGAGTCGCAATGCGAGCCCGGGCCCGAGACGACCGGCGCGGCCAGCGCGTTGATCGGCGGAAGCCTGCGAGATCGAAACCGTCTCTAGCCGCGTGAAGCCGGAATTCGGATCGAAGCGCGGCTCGCGCGCGAGGCCGGTGTCGACGACGGCGCGCACGCCGGGCAAGGTCAGGCTCGATTCGGCGACGTTCGTCGCGAGGATGACGCGGCGTGTGCCGGCGGACGCGGGCGTCAGTGCAGCGTGCTGTTCTTGCAGCGAGAGCTCACCATGCAAAGCGATGAGCTCGATCTGAAATTGCGGGGTTATCGCGAGATTGCCCTCACCCCTGCCCCTCTCCCGCAAGCGGGAGAGAGGTTCTCGTGGTTCGACGATCGCGCTCGCGAGCATCGAGCGCGCGCTTTCGATCTCGCGCTTGCCGGGCAGGAACACGAGCACGTCGCCGTCGCTTCCGGCGAGCGCTTCCGCGACCGCGCGACGAAGCGCCCGCGCATCGCTCTCGTTCGCGCGCGCCGGCACATGCGTGACGCGCACCGGAAAGCCGCGGCCTTCGCTCGAAAGACGCGGCGCATCGAACCAGCGCTCGATGCGCGCGCCGGCGAGCGTCGCCGACATGATCACGAGGCGCAGATCGGGCCGGAGATTCGCCTGCACGTCGAGCGCGAGCGCGGCGCCGAGATCGCCGTGGAGATGCCGCTCGTGGAACTCGTCGAACAGGATCGCGCCGACGTCGCCGAGCGCGGGGTCGTCCTGGATCATACGCGTCAGGATGCCTTCGGTGACGACCTCGATGCGTGTCGCCGCCGAGACGCGACTCTCGAAGCGGATGCGATAGCCGATCGTCGTTCCGACCGATTCGCCGCGTTGCGCGGACATGAATTCGGCGGCAGCACGCGCGGCGATGCGTCGTGGTTCGAGCATCAGGATCTTGCGGCCGCCGAGCCACGCGGCATCGAGCAGCGCCGGCGGCACCTGCGTCGTCTTGCCGGCGCCGGGCGGCGCTTCGAGCACGAGCCGCGGATGCACTTCGAGCGAGCGCTTCAGCGGATCGAGCAGCGGAGCGATCGGAAAGTCGGCGCGCGGCGTCACGCGTGCGGCATCATCGGTGTGGGAATTCGCGCAGTGTGCGGCAATCGCGCGCGCGATTGCCATCCCCGAAAAACCGATCCCGCCGTGCGGCGGGATCGGATGCATCGCTGGCTTCCTTGCGAGAAAGGCTATTCGCAGTTGAGCCCGTTGATGTCGGCGAGCCGTTGCCACGAGCGCGTGCCGGTGCCAGAGGGCCCGCCTTCGATCGCGTCGGCCGAGCCCGAGTAGTCGAACGTCATCTTCGCGCAGCTCGGGAAGCGGATGTTCATCGTTCCCCAGTCGTGGCTCGTGACGCTGGAGAAGTCGCCGGCGAATCCGCCGCCGCTGTAGTAATAGACCGGCACGTTCGCGAAGACGTTCGAGCCGATCGACGCGACACCCTGCGCGACGAGCCAGAACGGAATGCCGTTCGCGTCGTACGTGTACCAGGCCGCGAAGATCGTGCGCGTCGTGCCGTCGCTGTTGTCGTAGATGTCGACGAAGAAACCTTCGCCGCCGTGCGCGGGGTCATACCACGCGCTCGTCATATAGCCGTCGATCGGCAGGTTCTGGAACGCAGCGGGGTAATCCTGCTGGGTCGGCACGTAGCCGTTGATGTCGACCTGCTGGCAACCCGTGCAGTTGAAGTCGAATACGGGGTCGATGACGAGCGAGAAATTGTAGTTGAAGTACGTGTAGCCCAAGCTGTCGTCTGGGTAATTTTCGAGAACGTAGGTCGTGCTCACGTAGATCGGCGAGTCGTAAGGACCATCCGAGACGACGGTGTTCGGCTCCATCGCGGCGCGCACGTAATTGCCGGTCGAGTTGCCCTGATCCGAGCTCAGTTGCGGGAACGTCGGAAAGTGGTCCGTGTGAGTATTGTTATTGCTGTCGCGATCGATCCGCATCAGCAACGCCGAATTCGCGCCGCCGTCGACGTTGTACGGCGTATGGTTTCCGCTACTGCTGCATGGCACGCGCCAGAGCGTGATCTGCACGGTCTCGGGATTGGCCGGATTGCCGAGATCGTCGCGGCTGTAGAGCTGCATCGGGAACGACGCGAGCGCGTGCGTCGGCGTCGTCGGCAGCGGATCGGCGAGGCAGCTCGGCGGATAGGCGCGGAAAGGATTCGCGATGCGCGGTCCGGAGCCTGTCGCCGTGACGGCGGCCGTGCCGTCGGCGGAAGCGGGCGCCGCCTTGCTGCGGGCGACCTCTGCGCGGATCAGGCGCTCGCGCGCCGCCTTGCCGGCGGCGGCGTGTTTTGCGGCGGCGTCGGACGTCAATTGCACGGGAGCCGCGTAGACGACAGGACAAAGCAGGGCGGCAGCGAACGCGAGCGTCACTGGATTCAGGGCTTTCATCGATGTTCCCCTCGTGGAAGGCGGCCCAGCATAGACGGCCGAAAATTAAGCAGCAGTGAAGCGGCGCGCGCGCGGGTCGTCCGGTTCTGCATAATCGCGTGCTTTCGGGCACGGAGCCAGACGTGGAGCTGATCGACATCGGCGCGAATCTGACGCACGAATCGTTCCGTGCCGATTTCGACGCGGTGCTCGCGCGCGCGCGGGCGCACGGGGTCGCGCGGATCGTCGTGACCGGCGCGAGCGCCGGCGGCAGCCGCGCGGCGCTCGAGCTCGCGCGTTCTCATCCGGGATTCCTCGACGCGACCGCAGGCGTGCATCCGCACCACGCGCACGAATACGACGACGCGACCGACGCGCTGATGCGCGAGCTCGCCGCCGCGCCCGAAGTGCGCGCGATCGGCGAGACCGGGCTCGACTACTATCGCAACTATTCGCCGCACGCGGCGCAAGTCGCCGCGTTCGAGCGCCAGCTCGCGATCGCGATCGACACCGGCAAGCCGCTGTTCCTGCACCAGCGCGATGCGCACGCGGATTTCGTCGCCTGCCTCGACAATGTGCAGGATCGCATCGCGAAAGCCGTCGTCCATTGCTTCACCGGCGAGCGCGAAGAGCTCGTCGCGTATCTCGATCGCGGATTCTTCATCGGGATCACGGGATGGATATCTGACGAGCGACGCGGGATGCATCTGCGCGAGCTGGTGCGGCTGATTCCGGCCGATCGGCTGATGATCGAGACCGATGCGCCGTATCTGCTTCCGCGCGACCTGCGTCCGAAGCCTTCGCACCGGCGCAACGAGCCGATGTATCTCGCGCACGTCTGCGCGGCGGTCGCGGCGGCGCGGGGCGAGAGCGTCGAGGCGCTTGCGGCTGCGACGACTGCGACGGCTGATGCGTTCTTCGCGTTGAAGAAGACTTCGGTCTGAAGGCTTCTTCGAGAATCTGCCGGCACACCGATACGTTTTTTCCCCTCTCCCGCAAGCGGGAGAGCAACCGTGTTCTGCGTCAAGCAAAACGTTCGGTCGCGTGATTCGGATTCCATGGCACGCCCGAGCGCACGATCGCGTTCAGGATCGTCAGCAGCTTGCGCATGCAGGCGACGAGGACGA
>DASZWL010000358.1:0-5009 GCA_035546695.1 Rhodanobacteraceae bacterium
ATCAATCCGCAGGCGCCGGTGCACGTGCTGTTCGTTCCGAAGACGCCGATCGCGACGCTCGACGAGCTGACGGATGCCGATGCGCTCACGGTCGGCAAGCTCGTGCTTGCCGCGAGCCGGTATGCGCGGGAGCAGGGTCTCGCCGCGAACGGCTATCGCTGCGTCATCAACTGCAATCGCGACGGCGGGCAGACGGTGTTCCATCTGCACCTGCATCTACTGGCCGGACGACAGATGCACTGGCCGCCCGGCTGATCGCGCGGCTCAGCCTTTCGGCGGCGGCGGAGGAGGAGGTGGACGGCGCACGATGACGGTCGGTCCCCACCACGGATTGCCCCAGTACGGACCGTAGCCCCACGGCCCCCACCACGGATCGTAATACGGCGTCGCCGTGTAGATCGGCCGCTGCGGCCAGAGGTAGATCGCATCGGCAGCGACGCGCGGATACGTGTAATCGAAATCGCCGACCTTGGCTTGCTCGCTGCCGTCGAGACGGCCGACGACCGTGATCTCGCGGCCGCGTTTGAACTCCTCGGGATCGTAGAACCCGTTGCGGCACGCGAGGAAGCGGCCGTCGCTCGGATCGCGCGCCATCGGACGCGCCGACGCATCGAGATCGCGCGCGAGGATCGTGAAGCAGGTGCGGTCGGCGCGCGGGTCGACTTCGATGATCTCACCGCCCCAGCGCACGGCTTCGCCCTGACCGCCGGTCGCCGCATCGCGCGGCGTGACCGGCGCGAACTGGCCCTGCAATGGCGTCGGCACCGTGGCGCAGGCGCCGAGCAGGAGCGCGAGCGTGACGATCGGCGTCGTCTTCGCGGCGAGCCGGCCGAAATGGATGTTGCGAATATGCAAACGCATCGAACGATCCTGCGGGTTCACGAGGCCTCCACTATAAGACGGAAATCGCGCCTGCGGCGTCGCACGCGGCGCTTCGATCAGACCGGCCGCACCACGCGGAAATTCCGGACCGCGCGTGTAAATGCGCGCACGCGTTCAGCCTCGGGTTCGATCGAACCGTAGCGCAGCGCGACGTAGTCCTGCACGAGCGGCGAGAGCGCGGCATCCGACGCCGGAATCGCGTTCCGTGTGCGCGAAAGCAGGTCGAGCGGACCTTCGCTCGTTCGCGGCTCGATGCCGGCATGCGCGAGCCGCCGGCGGAGTCGTTGCCAAGCGGCATCGAGCGGATCGGCGCGCGGTGCGGATGCATCGCGCATCGCCCAGACCGTTGCCAGCACGAGAATCGCCGCGAGCGCCGCGGCGAGTGCGAGCAGCAGGTCGCCCGGATTCGCTTCAGGCACGCCGAACGGCGTCAGCATGCCTTTCTGCCGTAATGCATCGAAGCGGATGATCGCTCGCGTCCAGAGGCCGTTGACGAGATCGAGCCGATCGCGGATCGCGCGCAGCCACGCCGCCTGGCTCCACGCGGGATTGTCGTTCGCCGCCGCGGCGCCGAGCTCGATGCGCACGGGACTGACCGCGGCCGTCGGATCGACGCGCACCCAGCCGCGTTCGGGCCGCCAGATCTCGGCCCACGCGTGCGCATCGGAATTGCGCACGAGGAGATAGCCGCCCGCGGCGTTCCAGGTTCCGCCCTGGAATCCGGTGACGACGCGCGCCGGGATGCCGGCCGCGCGCATCAATACGACGAACGCGGATGCGAAGTGCTCGCAGAAACCCTTCTGCGTCGAAAACAGGAAATCGTCGATCGAATCGCGCCCGAGCAGCGGCGGATTCAGCGTGTACGTGAAGCTCGCGCGGAACCGCTCCAGCGCGGCGCGCACGATCGCATCGTCGTCGAGCCCTTGCGCGCGCCAGCTTTCGGCCAGCGCGTGCGTCTTCGGATCGAAGCCTTCCGGCAGCGCGAGCGCGCGCGAGCGCTCATACGGCGCGAGACGATCGGACAGCCGATAGGCGAGGCTCGACCGCACGCGATATTCGCGCGGCTCGCTGACCGGCGTGGCGGACACGAGCTCGCGCGACGCGGTGAAATGCGCGCCGCGCGGCGTCTCGATCGGGAGATCCAGCGCCGGCAGCCAGCGCCGGTCGGTCGGCTCGATCACGATCGAATAGCCGATCGGCGGCGTTTCGGACAACGCGGGTTCGGCACGCAAGAACGTTCCGCGCTGGCCGCGCGTCCATGTCGCGCCGTCGAAATCGCGCAGCACGATCGAGCGGAAATATCGTGCCTGCGGCGGCGGTGCGCTCGCGTCGTCGAAGCGCACGCGGAACGCAGGCGAATCGTCGATCAGGAGCTCGGTCATCGCGCCGGGCTCCATGCTGTCGCTGAGGCCGGTGCGACCCGTCGCGCTGTTGTCGCGCGCGCCCCAGAGCGGCGAGGCGAGACGCGGCACGAGCACGAACGCGGCGGCCGCGAGCGGCAGGCCGACGACGAGCAGCGTCGCGCCGAGACGAAGCTCGGTGCGCAGCGGACGCCTCGCGTCGGCAGCCGCCGGCTGCAGCGCGATCAGCGCGGCGAGCACGACGACGAGCGCGAGCGCGGCGGCGAGCGTGAAAGCGAGATCCTGCACGAACAGGAGCGCGCTGATCAGCACGAACGCCGCGAAGCCGAGCGCGACGCGCGCATCGCGCGCCCGTTCCGTTTCCAGAAGCTTCAACGCGAGCAACCCGCAGCCGAGCACGCTGCCGGGCTCGCGGCCGAACACGGTGCCGTACTGCATTGCGACTGCGACGAGCAGCAGGATCGCCGCGGGAACGCGCACGATCATCGGCACCGCGCCGTCGCGGCGCCGGCGCATCGCGACGCGCGCGAGGATCAGGACCGGCGCGCCGATCACGAGCCACGCCGGAAGATGCGCCGCGTGCGTCGCGACGACGATCGCGATCGCCGCAGCGGTCAGCTCGAACGCATGGCGGCCGATCGCGTCACGCATGAGTGAACGGCAGCAATGCGAGCGCCCGCAGCGATGCGCGGCGCTGCGTGATGCCGGCACCGGGTCCGATCGTCTCGTCCGGAAGTCGCAGCGTGTACTCGCGCTGCGCGGCATCGGCGGCGACGACCCAGGCCGCGAGACGCCGGATGCGCGTTTCGCGATCGAGGCCCGCGAGCGCGTAATAGTCGAGCACGAGCGCGTCGCTGCCGGCGCGCTCGACGTCGCGCACGAGCAGCGTGTCGTGACGCGCCGAAGGCTTCCACGCGATCTGCCGCGGCGGATCGGTCACGCGATAGTCGCGAAGCCCGCCCGATTCCTCGACGGCGCCGCTTCGCGCGAGCGCCTCGTCGCTGAGGCTCGCGTCGGGCAGCGGCGGCGCCGGCGTCTCGATTTCGGGATAGACGACGAAGCTCGCGTCCGGATGGAGCCAGCTCCAGATGTGGAAGAGGCCGAGCGGGAACTCGGTCGAGAGCCTGAGGCGACCCACGTCGAGCCGTCCGCGCCGCGTCGTCGCGAGCGGCACGTCGATCGGATAATCGCCGCCCGCCGCCAGCGCGAACGCCGCTTCGCTATCGCCGAGGCGCAGGCGAAGGCCGGCGCGCATGCGTGGCGATTCGGCGAAGCGCAGCCGCAGCGGCAGCGATTCGCCGGCATGGCACTCGCCGGCCTCGACACGTGTCAACGCAAGGCCGTTCATCGCGCGGAATCCGACGAAGAGGCTCGCGCCGCACGCGGCGGCGAGCATGCAGGTCAGGAGCAGCGCGGGATTGTTCGCGTAATTCAGCGCGCCGAGCAGCATGACGAACATCAGCAGCGCGAACATGAGACCGAAGCCGGTCGGCAGCACGTAGATGCGGCGCCGGTCGAGCCGGATCGGCAGGCGCTCGGCCTGTCGCAATCGCGTCAGCGCGGGCAGGCGCCGTTCCGCGAGCGCGAGGGCGCGCGTGCGAATCGCGGCCAGCGTCGCGGTCATCGCACCGGCGTCGCCTCGATCAGCTGCAACGCGAGCGTGTCGCGCATGGTTCTCGCGTTCGCCGCCGGCGCGAGACGGTGCGCGGCGACGAACGGAAACACCGCCTGCACGTCCTCGGGAACCGCGTGCGGACGTCCGGCGAGCAATGCATGCGCGCGTGCGGCCGCGAGCAGCGCGAGGCCCGCGCGCGGCGAGAGCCCGATGCGGATTTCCGGATGCTCGCGGCTCGCCGCGAGTAGCGCCTGCACGTAATCGACGAGCGCCGGACTTGCGAGCACGGCCGCGCAGGCGTGTCGCAGTTCGAGGATCTGCTCCGGCACGAGGCACGGCGTCAGCCGCTCGAGCAGGCTCTTGCGATCGATCGCGCCGAGCATCGCGCGCTCGGCCTCGCGATCGGGATAGCCCATGCTCATACGCAGCATGAAGCGGTCGAGCTGCGAGTCGGGGAGCGGATACGTACCGGCGAAGTCGATCGGGTTCTGCGTCGCGACGACGAAGAACGGCGGCGCGAGCCGATGCGTGACGCCGTCGACCGTGACCTGCTCCTCGGCCATCGCTTCGAGCAGAGCGCTCTGCGTCTTCGGCATCGCGCGGTTGATCTCGTCGGCGAGCAGAAGCTGCGTGAACAGCGGCCCGGGATGGAACTTGAAGCGGCCCGCGTCGCGCTCGTAGATGCCGACGCCGATGATGTCGGACGGCAGGAGGTCCGACGTGAACTGCACGCGCTGGAAGTTGAGGCCGAGCGTCGCCGCGAGCGCGTGCGCGAGCGTCGTCTTGCCGACGCCCGGAAGATCCTCGATCAGGAGATGTCCGCCGGCGAGGAGGCAAGTGAACGCGAGCCGCACTTCGCGGCGCTTGCCGAGCACGACGGTATTGACCTGCGCGATCGCGCGTGCGAGCGAGTCGCGAAGTTCGGTCGGAATCTGAGCGGATGGTGTTTCGATCATGGGCATTCCGGACAGGGCGATAACCGCAAGGTTCCGTCGATTTGCCGAGAGTCTAGCCGCGGCGCGGAACAATGGACTGCGACCGCGTCGCGTTTCGCCGGCCATCATGCAGCGAAGCCGGTATGGAATGTTTCTACGGCAGCTCGAATCCGGCGCCGCGCAAAAGGTGCGCGAGCGCGATCAGCGGCAGGCCGA
>DASZWL010000359.1:0-2540 GCA_035546695.1 Rhodanobacteraceae bacterium
CGCCGGAACGAACCGGATCAGCGCACCGATCGCGATCGCGAGAACGAGCACGGCGGCAATCGCGAGACCGATATTTCGCGGGCGCGCGGCCGAGCGTTTCGTGGCAGGAGAACGCGCGCTTTCGGCGTCGGCTACGGATGCCGATGCCTGCGACGAAGCCGGAACGGCCGGAGCGGGCTGCGCTTCCTGCACGGCAGCGGCTCCGTCGTCGACGACGATGTCGGCGACCCAGCGATAGCCGAAGCGCGGAATCGTGCGGATCACGTTTTGTCCGTTGCCCGAATCGCCGACGGCGCGGCGCGCTTTCAGCACCGTCTGGCCGAGCAGCGTATCGGTGACTTCGGCCTTGCCCCAGACGGCCGCGATCAGCTCGTCGCGGCCGATCGCGCGATCGCGGTGCTCGATCAGGTAGATGAGGCAGTCGAAGACTTTCGGCGACAGCGTCGCGAGCGTGCCGAGCGTGCGCAGCTCGCGCGCGGACGCATCGATCGTGCAGTCACCGAAACGGTAGATCGGGCGCGACATCGCAACCGGAGAAGTGTCGTGAAGGCGCCAAGCGTAGCGCGTCGGCGCCGCAAGTGCGCAACGCGCGGGCATGCGCCGGCGGCGTGCCGGCGCATGCAGAGCAAAGTTTCGTCAATCCACAGGATCGAAGCCGTTCTCGAAGATCGTGTCGGTGTCCACGTAGCCGAGCGTGCCGTCCATGTTGATGTTCTGCGCGTGGATGTCGCCCTCGAGCGTCGCCGCGCCGGCGGTCCACGCGTAGGCTGCATAGCCTTGCGTGCTGAGCGCACCAGTCAGGCGGCCGCTGTCGCTGGCTTCGATCGAGAAATCGACGATGTCGCCCGGCCAGAGGTAATTACCGTCGGCGTCGATGCGCGCGGCGTGCAGCGGCGTAGGGTTCGGATAATCGTCGCTGCTCCATGCTGCGATCATTCCGCCGCCGCTGACCGGCAGCGCCACCATCTCGGTCTGGTCGAGCGGCGCCAGCGGAACGATCACTTTGCCGCCGTCGCCCCAGAGCCGCGCGCCGGTCGAGTCGATGCGTTGCGCGTAGACGCCTATCTGTCCCTGCGTCAGGAGATCGGTTTCGCGCCAGAGCGCGTAGATGTCGCCGGTCGCGGGATCGTAAGCGCCGTCTGGCTCGAAATGATTCTGAGAGTCGTCGATCGAGGCGAGCACGCCGTTCTGCGGAAAGAGCGACGTGCCGGTCGCGTCGATATGCTGCGCGTGGACCTCGCCGACATCGCCGACCGTGTACCAGACGAAAACGGCACCACCAGCGCCGTCGTCGATGAACGGCGGGAAATTGCCGAACTGAAGCGAACCGTCGGTGGCGTCTTCGATCGTGACGGGATCGTCGCCCCAGAGATTCGCGCCATCGACGGATGCAAACTTCTGCGCATACATCGCGTGCGGGCTCGTGAAGTTGAGGACGATCCACGAGGCAATCACATTGCCGTCGGCGTCGCCGCTCAAGCCGCCGACAGCATAGAGTTGCGGTCCGGTAACGGTAACGTTTGGAACCCAGAGCGGACTACCGTCGCCGTCGAGCTTGGCGATGACGACCTCGCCCTCGCTACCGGACCAGGCGACCGCGGCGCCATCGCCCGTCGCTGCGATCCTCGGCGAATTCGCACCGCCGGCATCGGCCGAGACGAAGATGCCGGGGTCGCCCCAGAGCAGCGTTCCGTCCGGCGCGACTTTCTGCGCGAGCACTTGCAGCACGCCGCCGTCATCGGTGTAGCCGAACGCGAGCAGCGCGTTGCCGTCGGCGTCGACGGCGAGACCGTAATCCTGCGTCGAAGACTCGTCGCGATCGGCGACGAGCACGCCGTTGTGCGGCCAGAGCTCGTTGCCGCCCGCGTCGAGGCGCTGCAAGCGGACGTCGTAGCCGCCGGTCGAGTTGTCGAACCAGCTGATGTAGAACCCGCCGTCGGCCGTCGCGGCCATCTTCGGCTGGACCTGCTCGTTGGCGCCGTCGGCGACGACGAGATTGGCGTTGGGATCGGTCGACCATTGCGCGTGTGCGCCGGTCGCGAACGATGCGGCGACGGCGAACGTCGCCGGCGCGAGGAAAGCGAAGCGTTTCATGGGCGGTCCCCCTTCGGAAGAAAAAAATGGAACGAATTCCGGCGGCGAGACCGTCGGCAGCATCCAGGCACGGCAGACAACGATACTCCGCGCGGCACGGTGCGGCGAGCGCGCGAAGTGTAAATGCGCTTTGCAACCGCGCGCGGCATGTCGCGCAAAGCGATCACTGGCGCGATCACACCGACGTGACGAGCCAGGCAGCGAGTCCGAGGAAGAGCCCCATGCTGACGACATCGGTCGCGGTCGTCAGGAAGATGCTCGAAGCCGTCGCGGGATCCGCACCGAGCCGCTTGAGGCCGAGCGGCACGGCGGCGCCGGCGAAGCCGGAAAGCGCGCAGCTTCCCGCCATCGCGACGAACGTGATCGCCGCGAGCAGCCACGCCTCCGGATTGCCTTCGTGGTATGCGAGCCAGAACATGCCGATGCCGGCGACGAGGCCGGTCAGC
>DASZWL010000360.1:0-9132 GCA_035546695.1 Rhodanobacteraceae bacterium
TTTTCTCAAGAGAACCTCATGGCCCTCATCTCGCTCAAGCAACTCCTCGATCACGCCGCCGAACACTCGTACGGCGTCCCCGCATTCAACGTCAACAACATGGAACAGATCCACGCGATCATGCAGGCGGCGGACGAAGCCGACAGCCCGGTGATCCTGCAAGCCTCCGCCGGCGCGAGGAGTTACGCCGGCGAGCCGTTCCTGCGCCATCTCGTGCTCGCCGCGGTCGAGCAGTGGCCGAACATTCCCGTGTGTCTGCATCAGGATCACGGCGCGAGCCCGGCCGTCTGCCAGGCGTCGATCCGCTCCGGTTTCACGAGCGTCATGATGGACGGCTCGCTGAAGGAAGACATGAAGACGCCGGCGACCTACGAATACAACGTCATGGTCACGCGCCGCGTCGTCGACATGGCACATGCGGTCGGCGTTTCGGTAGAAGGGGAGCTCGGCTGCCTCGGCTCGCTCGAAACCGGAACGGCCGGCAAGGAAGACGGCGTCGGCGCCGAAGGCGCGCTCGATCACTCGCAACTTTTGACCGACCCCGGAGAGGCCGCCGACTTCGTCGCGAAGACCGGCGTCGACGCGCTCGCGGTCGCGATCGGCACGTCGCACGGCGCGTACAAGTTCACGCGGCCGCCGACCGGCGATATCCTCGACATCGAACGCATCAAGGCGATCCATGCGCGCATTCCGCAAACGCATCTCGTCATGCACGGCTCCTCGTCGGTGCCCCAGGAATGGCTCGCCGTGATCCGCGAGTTCGGCGGCGACATCAAGGAGACGTACGGCGTGCCGGTCGAGGCGATCGTCGAAGGCATCAAACATGGCGTGCGCAAGGTCAACATCGACACCGATATCCGCCTCGCGATGACCGGCGCGATCCGCCGCGCGCTCGCGAAGGACGCGAGCGAGTTCGATCCGCGCAAGTTCTTCAAGGCGTCGATCGCGGCCGCGCGCGAGGTCTGCCAGTTGCGCTTCGAAGCATTCGGCAGCGCGGGACGCGCATCGGCGATCCGGCCGATCGCGCTCGACCGCATCGCGACGCAATACGCGAAGGCGGCTTGAGCGCATGCGATTCGCGAGCGGCGTGCGCGCGATCCTGTTCGATCTCGACGGCACGCTCGTCGATACCGCGCCGGACATCGCGGCCGCGGTCGATGCGACGCTGCGCGAGCTCGACTATCCGCTGGTCGGCAGCGACGAAGTACGAAGTTGGATCGGCCGCGGCGTCGACGTGCTGTTGCATCGCGCGCTCACGCGCGAACGCGACGGATGCGCGCCTCCGGACGAGCATGCGCGGGCGCGCGAGCGCTTTCTCGAACATTACGCGGCGCACAACGGCCGCATCGCGAAGGTGTATCCCGGCGTGCGCGAAGGCATCGCGCACGCGAAGCGCCTCGGCATCGCGATGTGTTGCGTGACGAACAAGCTGCAAGGTTTTTCCGAAGCATTGCTGGCATGGACCGGGCTCGATCGCGAGCTTGCGTTCGTGCAGGGCGGCGATGCGCTGCCGAAGACGAAACCCGATCCGCTGCCGCTGACCCACGCGGCCACGCGGCTCGGCTTCGCGCCGGGCGAGTGCCTCATGGTCGGCGATTCGTCGAACGATGCGCGTGCAGCGCGCGCGGCGGGGATGCCTGTCGTGCTCGTCGGTTACGGCTATACCGAGGACATGCCGGTCGCGGAGATCGACTGCGACGCGGTTTTCGATTCGGTCGCCGACGTCGTCGATGCGCTCTCCATCTCCGTCGTTCCCGCAAAGGCGGGAACCCAGCGCCTCTGCTCCAGCCGCTGAAGGCGCCGGGTCCCCGTCCTCGCGGGGACGGCGAGATGGCGCATTGCGGAGACCCCAAAAAAGGGCGCTACACTCGGCACGACGCCGAGGCTCGCATGTTCCCCGAAGATCCGGCCGCCATCGCCCGCAAGCTGACCGAGCTCAAGATCGAGCATCGCGACCTCGACGCGGCGATCTCGCGCCTCGCGCTCGATGCCGCCGGCGACGAGTTGCAGTTGACGCGGCTCAAGAAGCGCAAGCTCAAGCTCAAGGACATGATCGCGTATCTCGAGGACAAGCTGATTCCGGATCTCGATGCGTGATGCCTTGATCCGACACGCGCTCGTCGCGAGGGGGGTCCATCAGCACCGTCGTCCCGGCGAAAGCCGGGACCCATTGTGATTTTCCGAGTTGCGCCGGAAGCCACAATGCATAGAGCAAAATGGATCCCGGCTTTCGCCGGGATGACGGCGTTGGGGGAAGCGCGGCATCTTCGGATGATGCTTCGGCGATGTGCGGCTTCCACGCGATCACGCAGCCGCGTTGCCGTCTTCCTTCGCCGCCTCGGTCAGCTCCGCCTGCTTCTCCGGCGTCAGCTTCAGGATCCCGTGCCGGATCTCGCGGCTCAGGATCACGCGCGCATCCTGCGCGACCGCGACGAGCTGCGGATCGAACACGAGCTTGCCGTTCTCGTCGGCCGAGATCACGCGCCGCTCGCGCAGTTTCTGGATGAAGCCGCGGAACAGCGATCGATCGAAGAACTCGGGCGCGTTGAGCTCGTGCAAGAGCGAAAGACGCTGCGCGGTGAGCCAGCAGAGCGTCTCCAGCTCGCCGGCCGACAGCGCGTGCGGCCCGTTCTTCACGAGCAGCGCGAGACCAATGTAGTAGCGCTCGATCGACGGCAGGATGTTGCGTGCGAAAACGCGCAGCCGGAACGCCGAATCGCTCTGGCCCGGCTGCCGCGTGATCACGCGGCCTTCGGAGTCGGTGCCGAGCAGGCCCTTCGCGACGAAGAATTCGATCGTCTCCTGGATGCGCGTCGCGAATTCCTCGCTGCTCCACGGGAGGAACAGCTCGGACTGGATGAACGGATAGACGAGACGGCCGAGCCGGAGGATCGACGCGCGCGCCATGCGCCGGTTGTTGAGAAAGCAGCACGCGACCCACGCCGGCGCCGCGAAGAGGTGCGTCACGTTGTTGCGGAAGTACGAAAGCAGCACGCCTTCCTTCTCGCCGACGCCGAGCACGTCGCCGAGCGGATGCGCGGTGCGATGGATCCAGCCCATCTTCTCGCCGTACGCGATCACCTGCGCGGGCGAAAGGTCCGTCATCGTCACGCGGTCCGAATACGGAATCTCCGCGAGGAGCGTTTTGCAAAGCTCGATCTGCGCCGCGAGGTCGGCTTCGGCCATCGCGTGCTTGGGTGTCGAGAGCAGCGAGATCGCGAGCAGGTTGATCGGATTGACGTGCGCCGCGCGGTTGACGTTTTCGAGGATGCGCGTCGCGAGCGTGTCGACGGCGGGATTCAGCCACTCGGGCTTCGCTTCGGGATCGGCCGTCGCGGCTTCCCAGTCCGGCGCGACGCCGTCGAGCAGCGGGCGCAGGAAGATCGGCTCGCCGAAATTCAGCGCGACGCGCCCGTAGCGCTGCTTCAAAGCGCCGAACGCCTTGAACAATCCGAGCAGCGATTCCTTCTCTTTCGGCTTCCCCGAAAGCTCGCCGATGTAGGCGTCGCCTTCCATGATCTTCTCGTAGCCGATGTAGACCGGCTGGAACACCACGGGTTTTCGCGATTCGCGAAGGAAGCTGCGCAGCGTCATCGACAGCATGCCGCCGCGCGGCGTCAGGAGGCGCCCGGTGCGCGAGCGGCCGCCTTCGATGAAGTATTCGAGCGAGACGCCGCGCGCGAAGAGCTGCGAGATGTATTCGCGGAACACCGTCGAATAGAGCGGATCGCCCTTGAACGTGCGGCGCAGGAAGAACGCGCTGCCGCGGCGCAGGATCGGCCCGATGATCGGCAGATTGAGATTGACTCCGGCGCCGATGTGCGGGATCGCGACGTGGTTCACCAGCAGCTGATACGACAGCAGCAGGTAATCGACGTGGCTGCGATGGCACGGCACGTAGATGACTTCGTGTCCCGGCGCGACCTCGCGGATCGTCTCGAAGTGATGCACGTCGACGCCGTCGTAGAGCTTGTTCCAGAACCCCTTCAGCATGAACTGGAGCGAGCGCACGACCGGATGCGAGTAGTCGGCCGCGATCTCCATCGCGTACTTGCGCGCGCGCTCCGCGGCGCGCTCGGGAGCGATGTTTTCCTTGCTCGCGGTGGCCGCGATCGCGGCGCGCACGGGATCGGTATTGAGGAGCGCATCGACGACCGTGCGCCGGTGCGAGAGGTCGGGTCCGATGACGACCGCGCGGATGCGACGGAAATGCACGCGCAGGAGACGCTGCAGCTTGCGCACGCCGCGCTCGGGTGCGATGTCGGCTCCGGCATCGATCGCTTCGCGCATCGAGACCGGCGCCGCGAACTGCACGATCGTGTCGCGTCCGTTGAGGAGCAACGCCAGCAATCGCCGGAAGCGGCCGACGACGACCCAGTTCTCGGAGAACAGCACCCTGAACCAGCCCGAGTCGCGATCGGGCGCGCGGCCGACGAAGATCGAGACCGGCACGAGCCGCACGTCGATCGACGCATCCGCGCGAACGACGTCGGCGAGGCGGCTCAGCGTTTCCGAGCGCGTCGGATGAAGACGCCGTCCGAACAGCCGCGGCCGGCGCGACAGCGCGACGACGGCGCTGCGCCGCTTGATCGGCAGCTTCTCGGCAGCCGCGTACGGCGAGGGCAGGCCGGCTTCCTTGCAAGCCTGCTCGAGGATCAGCGTATCCGAAAGCCCGTAGCGCTCGACGACGTAGAGCGTCGGCGTGCCGTCATCCGGGATCAGGCGCAGCGCGTCGGCCGGCTCACGCCGGATCTTGAGCCACGGACGGAGCAGCGCGCCGAGGAAGTCGATCCATGCGGGCGGCCGCGGCCCGGCGACCGCGTGCGAAGCGGCTGGCATGTCGTTCATGCGCCGAGTTTAGCCCGCTAGCGCGCGGCGAGCCGCGAAAAAGGACTTGCTCAGTCCTTGCCGGCCTGCGGCGGCGGCGCATCCGGCGCCGGAGCCGGCGGAGCAGACGCGGCCGCTTCCTCGCGATGCTCGTTCATGCGCTCGATCGTCTCCTTGCTGTACCAGCGGCCGTCGGCGCTGACCATGTCGACCGTCGTCGACAGCGGCGTGCCGAGAAGCTCGTACGCGACCTTCACCTTCGCCGTCTTGCCGTCGTTCGACACGGTCTCGGGCTTGATCGAATCGAGGGTGGCGTCGACCGAGAAACCGTAGACGGCAAGCGCTTCCTTGAATCCGTTCAGCGCGATGCGCGCCTTCTGCATCGACTGGTCGAACCCGAGCGCGCGCGCCTCGTCGAGCGTCTTGAGGTTCAGCTCGCGCGCGGTACGCGTCGCGATCGCGAGCACTTTCTTGATCGACTCGGGATCGGTGAAGCGCGTCTTCTGCACCCACGCCGTCAGCGCGTTGATCGCGGCGAGCGCCTGCTGCTTGTCGGCGTCGGACAATTCCTTGTTCTGTTGCACCATGCCCTGCAGCCAGCCCGATCCCATCGCGACGTACATCGGCATCTGCTGCTGGTATTGCGCGTCGAACTGTTTGAGATCGGGCTCGATCTCGGCATAGAGCTTCTTGTCGGCGTCGGGCGCGGTCAGCTTCGCCATCGTCTCCTGGAATTTCCGGCGATCCTCGTCGGTGATCGGCTTCTCGTTCGCGTTCTTGCTCCAGTCGGCCTTGAGCTCGGCGAAATCGGCGGGCGGCAGCGCGTTCTGCATGAGGCCCGCGAGATCGCCCTGCTTCAGGAGATCGGCCGACTTGCGGATCGTCGCCTCGGGCGTGTTCGCGGCGGTCGCGGCAGTCGGACTCGCGGATTGCTGTTTGTCGCAAGCACCGACGAACGTGGCGAGCAGCACGGCGAAGGCGACACGGGCTAGGCGCGCGGACATGGAGGATTCCTGCGAGGACGCGGAGGGAGGGCGGCGCACTCTATCAAGGGGTGAGGCGGCCAGCCAGAGCCGCGCACGAGTGCGCATGCGTATCGAAGATTGCGCTGCGGAACGCCGAAGAAACCCGTACAAAAAAGAAACTCAGAAGGCGGACCTTCTGAGTTCAATCCGGCAGTTGCCGGAGGGGGAAGCTGTACGTCGTTCTCTGGGGGTAATTCTTTTTCGGTACGCGGGGCGCTGTAGTTCTCGTCATGAAATCGCGCGGAATCATCATACTTAGGGTGTTTTACTAAAGCAATACCCGCGTAATAGCTCATAAGCTATTGATTTTATTTACTTTAGGCGTAAGGCGTCGAGCTTGGCCTTGCGGCGAGCTTCGACCGGAAGCGTCCAGTCGTTATTGAACAAAGCCGGCTCCCACGAGCCGTACGCGGGATTCGGCAACACGAACCAGCGCTGGCCGATCCAGCCGAGATACGGCTCGACCGCAGCGCGGCGCCCTTCCGGCGTATTCGCGTCGACGTCGACGAAATCGCCGATCTGATCGCCGAACTGCATCAGCACGCGATGCGTGCGGCCGACGAGCTCGCGCCGGCATCCCTTCTCGCTGCCGTTCTGCTCGCAGCCCTCGACCACGGTGCCGAGGCCGAGGAACACCGTCTCGCGCTCGGCGATCGGAAACCCGGCGGTGCGCAGGTTCTCGAGCGTCGCCGTGTCGAGATCCTTCGCGCGGTTCGAGATGTAGAACACCGTGATGCCGCGCTTCGCCGCGTCCCGCGCGAACTCGACCGCGCCCGGCAGCGGCCTCGCGCGCCGCTCGCGGCACCATTCGGCCCAGCCGAACTCATCGTAATCCTTGCCTTCGGCGACGAGCCGCGCCTCGTAGGGCGCGTTGTCCAGCACGGTCTCGTCGACGTCGACGATCACGGCCGGCTTCAGCTTCGCCGACAGCGGCTCTTTGCGATCGCGCTTCGGCAGCGCGTCCCATTTCGGATCCTTGAGCGCCGCGCGCATCTGCTCGCCCGCGGCGCGGAACACTTCGCGATAGATCAGATCGCGCTCGACGGCGGTCTGCATCCAGACGACGGCGTTGAGATTGTCGTTGGGCGCCGGGCCGCTGGGCGCTGCAGGCGTGCTCTTCGGTGTCGGCAGGAGCGCCGGCGGCGCGGGTTTCTTCGTCGTGCTCGCGCAACCGGCGAGCACGACGCACAACGCGACAGGAATGAAGACGGTTCGCATGAAAAGTCTCCCGTGAAGCACACGAGTGTATCGATGAAATCGTGACAGCTCCTGCCTCTCCCGCTTGCGGGAGAGGCCGCGCCGCAGTTGCAGGTGCGGGTGAGGGAAGCCGGAGCGAAACGCTCGGGAGTGCGTGCGGTCGATAGGAACGGTGAACCACATGCCCTCACCCTGTCCGCTCCCGCAACCGGGGGAGGGGAAAGCGGGACGACCTGCACCATCAATCCGCCAGAAGACTCGCCAGCCGCGCAAGATGCGAGGCCGCCATCTCCTCGCGATGCGCCGCGTCGCGCTCGGCGTCGCGGCCGGACCAGTGAAGATCGTCGACCGGCAACTCGGAAAGGAACCGGCTCGGCTCGTTCGCGACGAGCTCGCCGTAGCGGCGCGAGCGCTTCGCATACAGCAATGCGACCTGCTCCTTCGCGCGCGTGAGGCCGACGTACATGAGCCTGCGTTCCTCTTCGACGCGCCCTTCGGCAAGGCTGCCTTCGTGCGGCAGCGAGCCGTCCTCGAGACCGACGATCGCGACGAAACGGAACTCGAGACCCTTCGCCGAATGCAGCGTCATCAGCCGCACGGCATTGCCGGGCTCGTCGCGATCGCCGTGGCCGAGCAGCGCAAGCTGTGCCGCGAGATCGCCGGCCGCGCCTTCCTTTTGCATCGCGCGCAGCCAGTCGACGAGCTCGGCGAGATTGCCGAGACGCCGCTCACGCAGCGCCGGCTCCTTGACCTCGGTTGCGATGTGATCCTCGTAACCGATGCGCCGGATCAGCTCGCCGACGAGATCGGCCGCGGCGACATCGCGCGAGCGCGCCGAGAATTCGCGGATCAATGCCGCGAACCCCGCGAGCGAAGACGCCGCGCGCGGCGGAAGCTCCGCCAGTGCGCTATCGCTTTGCGATGCTCGCAGCAACGAGACGTGACGCGCACCAGCCAGCGCGCCGAGCCTTTCGAGCGTCGTCGCGCCGATGTCGCGGCGCGGCGTGTTGACGATGCGCAGAAACGCCGCGTCGTCGTCCGCGTTGTGGACGAGGCGAAGATACGCGATGAGATCCTTGACCTCGGCGCGATCGAGGAACGCCGTGCCGCCGGTCACGTGATACGGAATGCGCGCGAGACGCAACGCCTTCTCGAGCGGACGCGACTGATGATTGCCGCGATAGAGCACCGCGAACTCGTTCCAGCGCGCCTTGTGCTTCTCGGCGAGATGCGCGATCGCGGCCGCGGCGCACTCGGCCTCGTGATCGTCGTCGCGGCATTCGATGACGCGGATCGGCGCGCCTTCGGCCTCGTCGCTCCAGAGCTTCTTCTCGAACACGTGCGCGTTGTTCGCGATCAACGCGTTTGCCGCGCGCAGCACGCGGCGCGCGCAGCGGTAGTTCTGCTCGAGCTTGATGACCTTGAGCTTCGGATAGTCGCGCGAAAGCTCGGCGAGGTTCTCGGGATTCGCACCGCGCCAGGTATAGATCGCCTGATCGTCGTCGCCGACCGCCGTGAGCATGCCGCGCTCGCCGGCCAGCAGTTTCAGGAGTTGGTACTGCGCGCCGTTCGTGTCCTGGCATTCGTCGACGAGCAGATGGCGGATGCGCTCCTGCCACGCGGCGCGCGCATCGGCGTCGGCATCGAGCACGGCGACCGGCAAGCGGATCAGATCGTCGAAATCGACCGCGTTGAACGCGGCAAGACGCTGCTGGTATTCGGCGTAGAGCTCGGCCGCTTCCTGCTCGCGTCCGCTCTGCGCGCGAGCGGCCGCCTCGTCCGGCGACAGACCCTCGTTCTTCGCACGCGAAACGAGCGATTGCAGCGCGAACAGCGCATCGGGCTTGATGCCCTTCGGCAGGAGATCCTTGAGGATCGCCTGACTGTCGTCCGCGTCGAACACCGAAAAGTTGCGGCGCAGGCCGGCGCGCGCGTGCTCGATCTGCAGGAATTTGAGGCCGAGCGCGTGGAACGTCGACACCGTGAGCCCGTCGGCCGCCGTGCCCTGCACGCGCCGCGAGACGCGCTCGCGCATCTCGCGCGCGGCCTTGTTCGTGAACGTGATCGCGGCGATCTTCGACGC
>DASZWL010000361.1:0-2354 GCA_035546695.1 Rhodanobacteraceae bacterium
GTGTTGACGAGGCACACGGCGAGGAACGCGAAGCCGAGGCCCGTCTGCACTTCGACGTCGCGCGAGACGACCTTCTGATCCTTCATCCACGCGTTGACGTCGAGCAGGCGATTGTTGAGCGGACGCTCGAAGCGGCCGAGCTTCTTCTGCTCGTTGACGTAATTGTCGAGGAACGCCTTGTACTCGGCGAATTTCTCCGGCGTGTCGAGCTCGACCCACATCTGCATCCAGATGCAGTCGGATTCGAGATAGGCATCCCAGCCGTCGCCCGGCGTCTTGAAGCAGCTGTTGTTGCTGCTGCCGCGCTTCTTGAGGTCGATCGCCGTCGTGAACGGCATGAAGAATTCCTCGGGATCGGCGAACGCGCCGTTCGTGAGGTCGTAATAGCGCGCGCGAAGCTTCCAGTTGCCGAGCACGCCGACGACCGTGTAGTCGACGCCATCCATGCGCACGGTCTTGCCGACGCTGTTCTGCCCGCCGAAGAGCTTCTCGTTAGTGTCCTTGGTCAGCACGATGACGCGCGCGTGCTCGTCGTCCTGCTTGCGGTCCCACGGTCCGCCGTATGCGAACGGCGGCTCGAACATCGGGAAGAAATCGGCATAGGTCACACGCCCGAGCGAGTTGAACGGCTTGACCTCGGGATTCTCCGGCTGGATCGGCAGCGCGATCTTCCACATCGCCGCCTGCTTGTCGGCCTTGCCGGCCGCCATCAGCGCGGTCGCGTCGCGGTACGTCACCTGATCGGGCGGACGGCCGTCGTCGTAATACGAATTGTTGACGTCCCAGTTGTCGAGCTGGACGTAGTGCAGCTTCGAGCTCTTCCACGGAATCGGATCGGCGCCCATGAGATGCATCACGGTCAGCGTCGTCATGCTGGCCGCGATGCCGAGGCCGATGCCGAGCACCATCAGCGCCGTGAGGATCGGATTCCTGCGCAGAGATCGCAGGCCAAGCTGGATGTAGTACGCGAACATGATGCGATCCTCAGGCGACCGCGACGTGGTTGCCGTCGTGCGCCGGACGCTGGACGAGCTTGGGCTCGTCGTCGAAGTCGGTGACCTGGCCGTCGATGATGTGCACGTTGCGCTGCGCGCGGGCGGCGAGCTCGGGATCGTGCGTCACCATGATGATCGTCGTGCCCTGCCGGTTGATTTCCTCGAGGAGCTCCATGACGCCGCGCGCCATCAGCGAATCGAGGTTGCCGGTCGGCTCGTCGGCGAGCAGCACGCGCGGCGAGCCGGCGAGAGCGCGCGCGATCGCGACGCGCTGCTGCTGGCCGCCCGAAAGCTCGGCCGGATAATGCTTCTGGCGCGAGGCGAGTCCGACGCGCGTCAGCGCTTCCTCGATGCGGCGCTTCCTCTCCGCAGCGTTGAAGCCGCGATAGCGCAGCGGCACGTCCACGTTGTCGAAGAGGTTCAGATCCGGAATCAGGTTGAAGCTCTGGAAGATGAAGCCGAGCTTCTCGTTGCGGAGCTTCGAGCGGTCGTTGTCGTCCATGCCGCGCACGTCGACGTTGTCGAGCCAGTACTCGCCGCCGGTGAATTCCTCGAGCAGGCCCGCGATGTTGAGGAACGTCGTCTTGCCCGAACCCGACGGACCCGTGACCGCGACGAACTCGCCCTCGCCGACCGAGATCGAGAAATCGCGCAGCGCATGCGTCTCGATCAGGTGCGTGCGGTAGACCTTCTGGAGGTGTTTCATCACGAGCATGGCGGTTCCTCGATTGGTTTGGGACGTCATTCCCGCGAAAGCGGGAATCCAACTTTTCCTTTTCAATGGATGCCCGCTTTCGCGGGAATGACGGCAAGTGGTGTTCGTCAGTTCAATGCAACCCGCTGCGCGCCTTTGAATTCGTCCGTGCTCGAAATCACGATCCGGTCGCCTTCCTTGAGGCCCGATACGATCTCGACCGCGTTGAGGCTCGTCGCTCCGACCTGGATCGGCGTGCGCTCGGCCATGTCGCCGCGCACGACGTAGGCGACGCGGCCGGCGCCGGAATCGACGAACGGGCCGCGATCGACCATCAGCACGTTCGGGTGCTCGTCGATCAGGATGCGCGTCGTCAGCTGCTGGTTCTGTCGCAACCCCGCCGGCTTGTCGCCGGTGAAGCGCACGCGGCCGACGACGTAGCTGTTGACGACTTCGGGCGACACGGCGCTGACCTCGCCCTGGTAGACGCCGTTCGCATCGCGCACCTCGGCCGGCATGCCGATCGCGAGATCGTGCGCGAACACTTCGGGGATCTGCGCCTCGATCTCGAGCGCGCTCAAGTCGATCACGGTCAGAAGCGGCGCGTTCGCGGCAACGTTCGCGCGCTGCTGCACGAGCAGCTGTCCGACCTGTCCGTCGACCGG
>DASZWL010000362.1:0-3344 GCA_035546695.1 Rhodanobacteraceae bacterium
AACTCGTCGTTCTCGCCGCGGGCATAGGCGAGATCGAGCGCCTCGATGGCGCTCGCGGCGCGGAGCGGCGATGCCGCGTTCGCGATCGCGTCGTAGGCGAGCTCGACGCGATCCCAGCGCTTGTCGCGATCCATGGCGAAATAGCGACCGCTGACGGTCGCAACGCGCGCACCCGGAATCGACGCGCATTTCGCTCCGAGCTTCTCGAGCGACGCGCGCGCACTCCGCGGCGGCGTGTCGCGCCCGTCGAGAAACGCGTGCACGGCGATGCGCGCGACACCGCGCCGCGCGGCGAGATCGAGCATCGCCAGAATGTGGTTCTCGTGGCTGTGCACGCCGCCCGGCGAAACGAGCCCGAGCACGTGCAGCGTGCCGCCGCGCGCTTTCGCGGCGTCGCATGCGCCGGCGAGCGCGGCGTTGTCGAAGAAGCTGCCGTCGCGGATCGCGGCGTCGATGCGCGTCAGATCCTGATAGACGATGCGGCCCGAGCCGATGTTCATGTGGCCGACTTCGGAGTTGCCCATCTGGCCGTCCGGAAGGCCGACGTGCTCGCCGTGCGTCTCGACCAGCGTGTGCGGGCAGGTCGCGAGAAGATGCCGCCAGTTCGGCACGTTCGCGCGCGCGATCGCGTTGTGGCTCTCGTTCTCGCGGTGGCCCCAGCCATCGAGGATCAGCAGCAGGACGGGCTTGGGTCGCGCCATCGATCGGTCTCGCCGGAAAATTCGATATGCCCAATGCTAGCCGAGGCATGACCAATGGGCCATTAAACCCGGCCGCGCCGGGCCGCATCGAAGGCGTACGATCCGTGCACGGAGAATCTCCATGAAACGCGTTTTCGTCGGCCTGGCAACGGTCCTTTCGCTGGCTCTTTCCTTGAGCGCGGCAGCGCGCGGCATCGATGTCGACAAGGTCAACGGCTCGATCCACATCGACGGCGACCAGCAGGCGGGCGATCTTTCGACCGTCAACGGCAGCATCCGCATCGAGAGCGGCGGCAGCGCCAAGGAGCTCTCAACCGTCAACGGCGGCATCGAGGTCGGCGACCGCGTCACGGTCGAATCGATCGAGACCGTCAACGGCGGCATCGAAGTCGGCGCAGGATCGCACGTCGCGCGTACGATCGAGGCGGTCAACGGCCATATCGAGCTCGGCCGGGATGCCGACGTCGCCGGCAAGACCTCGAACGTCAACGGCCGCATCTCGCTCGACGCGGCGCACGTCGGCGGCGGCATCGAGACCGTCTCGGGCGACATCGAGGTCGGCGCGAACTCGCGCGTCGAAGGCGGGATCCTCGTCGACAAGCCGCACGGATTCTCGTGGGGAAAGAGCAAGAACCCGCGCGTCGTGATCGGTCCGCACGCAGTCGTCGACGGCACGCTCGAGTTCCGTCGCGAGGTCGATCTCTACGTCAGCGATTCGGCGAAAGTAGGGACGATCACCGGCGCGACCGCGAAGAAGTTTTCGGGCGATCATCCGTAGGCTGTTTCCTCTCCCGCAGTGCTGTTCCCCCTCTCCCGCTTGCGGGAGAGGGTTGGGGTGAGGGCCGTCGGAGTGAAGCGCTTCAATTGATCCATGAGAGGTTGAACCAGCTTGCCCTCACCCTGCCTCTCCCGCGGAGCGGGACAGTAGAAAAACGTTTTGCAGTCTCTTAACTTCGCGTTGTAGCGCCGCGAACCCTGGCGTTCCTAGAATCGCCTCTTCGATCCCGATTCCGGAATGCCGATGCGCCAGATTTCGTTCGCTCCCGCCGCGCTCGCTTCGTTTGCACTGATCCTCGCCGCTTGCGGCAAGCAAGAGCCCGTGCCGCCTGCACAGACTTCGGCGCCGCAACCCGCCGCACCGCCGAAGCATCCGCCGGTCGTGCCGAGCCCGGAAGGCAAGACGACGCCGGCGATCACCGCGGAGGATTTCGCGTCGCGCCTGAAGAAGATCTCCGGCGACGCGTTCGAAGGGCGCAAGCCCGGCACGATCGGCGAGCGCATGTCGACGGCGTGGATCAAGGATCAGTTCGAGCAGATCGGCCTCAAGCCCGGCAACGGCGGCAACTGGTTCCAGACCGTGCCGATGCAGGAAACGACGCTGCTCGATCCCGAATCGATCGCGCTCGACATCGCCGCGAAGAACGGCAGCGAGCGTTTCGCGTATCGCGCCGACATGATCGTGAACTCGCTCGATGCGAGCCACGACGTCGCGATCGCGAACTCGCCGATCGTGTTCGCCGGCTACGGCGTCGTCGCGCCGGAGCAGGACTGGAACGATTACGCCGGCATCGACGTCAAGGGCAAGACCGTCGTCGTGCTCGTCAACGATCCCGGCTGGGGCGATCAGGACGAATCGCTGTTCCGAGGCCGCGCGCTGACCTATTACGGCCGCTGGACATACAAGTACGAGGAAGCCGCGCGCCAGGGCGCCGCCGCGTGCCTGATCGTGCACGAGACGCCGGGCGCGGGCTATCCATGGGATGTCGTCGTCAGCAGCTGGTCGGGTCCGCAGGATGCATTGCCGCCGCGCGAGGATCCGGCGCCAAGGCTGCCGGTCGCGGGCTGGATCACGACCGACGCCGCGGTTCGACTGTTCGCGAAGGCCGGTCTCGATTTCGCCGCCGCGAAGAAGAGCGCCGATCAGCCCGGCTTCAAACCGGTTACGCTCGACGCGACGCTGTCGACGCATTTCAGGAATCGGATCGACCACATCAGCTCGGAGAACGTGCTCGGCATGATCCGCGGCAGCACGCGGCCCGACGAAGTCGTCGTCTACTCGGCGCACTGGGATCATCTCGGCAAGGATCCGGCGCTGAAAGGCGATGCGATCTACAACGGCGCGATCGACAATGGCACCGGCATCGCGGGCCTGATGGAGATCGCCGAGGCGTTCGCGCATCAGGATCCACCGCCGCAACGCTCGTTGCTGTTCGCCGCGTTCACGCTCGAGGAAGCGGGCCTGCTCGGTTCGCGCTATTACGCGACGCATCCGGCGTTTCCGCTCGACAAGACCGTCGTCGTGCTCGTCAACGATCCCGGCTGGGGCGATCAGGACGAATCGCTGTTCCGCGGCCGCGCGCTGACCTATTACGGGCGCTGGACCTACAAATACGAAGAAGCCGCGCGTCAGGGCGCCGCTGCATGCCTCATCGTGCACGAGACGCCGGGCGCGGGCTATCCGTGGGACGTCGTCGTCAGCAGCTGGTCGGGGCCGCAGGATGCCTTGCCGCCACGCGAGGATCCGGCGCCGCGCCTCCCGGTCGCGGGCTGGATTACGACCGACGCGGCGATTCGCCTCTTCGCGAAGGCCGGCCTCGATTTCGCCGCCGCGAAGAAGAGCGCCGACCAGCGCGGCTTCAAAGC
>DASZWL010000363.1:0-6338 GCA_035546695.1 Rhodanobacteraceae bacterium
CCTGCTCGCGCTGTTCACGCTGACGCCGGCGGGGAAATGGGCCGAGAGCTACACGGCGGTCAATCGGCTCGGACTCCAGATCGTACCGGCGATGCTCGCGTTCGCGGCGCTGCTGTGGCGCGAGTCGGCTGCCGAAGCCGCATCCGGACGCGTGGCCGAAGTCGCGCCAACCGGGCCATAATCCGGAACCTTTGATGCATGACAGACGATGGTTGCAGAATCGCTTTCTCTGCACGCACTCGCGGCGCGTTGCGTCGCCAGCGCGACGGTCGCGGACAAGATCGCGCTGACCAGCGACGCCGCCGCCCGCTTCGCGGATGGCGACGCGGTTCCCGAAGCGTCCGCGTTTGCCGCCGCGGCGCTGACGACGACGCCGGGACGCCCGTCGCGGCCGCGGCTCGTCCAGCCGCGCGAGCTGCCGCAACGCGGACTCGCGAGCATCGAGGGCCGCGCGGCGCTGATCCACGCGGTCGCGCACATCGAGTTCAACGCGATCAATCTCGCGTGGGATGCCGTCGCGCGTTTCCGCGAGCTGCCTTTGGACTATTACCGTGACTGGGTCGGCGTCGCTGTCGACGAGGCGCGCCATTTCGGCTGGCTCGCCGCCCGGCTCGCCGATCTCGGTTACGAATACGGTGATTTCGATGCGCACGACGGGCTCTGGGACATGGCCGTGCGCACGGCCGATTCCTGCCTCGCGCGCATGGCGCTCGTGCCGCGCGTGCTCGAAGCGCGCGGCCTCGACGTGACGCCGGGCATGATCCTCAGATTGCGCAAGGCCGGCGATGACGAGACCGCGCGCATCCTCGAAGCGATCCTCGCCGAGGAAGTCGCACACGTCGCCGCGGGCTCGCGCTGGTTCGCGTGGTGCTGCGAGCGCGAGGGTCTCGATCCGGCTTCGACGTTCGAGCAACTCGTCTCTCAGCATTTGCGCGGCGCGTTGCGCGGACCGTTCAACGCGAAGGCGCGCCTCGCGGCGGGATTCACCGCAGCCGAGCTCGCGCGGCTCGACGAGCTTGCTGCATGAGGCGGCTCGCGATCGCGCTGGCGTTGCTGGCGAGCTGGATCCTCGTGCTTCTTTGGGCCGCACGCGTCGACTGGAGATCGCCGTTCTCGCCGGAAGCAGAGCGCGAGTTTCCGGGAACCGATTTCACGGCCGTGTTCGGTAGCGCGAGCGCGGTCGCGGAAGGTTTGCACGTCGAGTCGGCCGGCGAGGATTTCGCGAGCCTGCAATCGATCGCGCCGTCCGATCTCGACGCGGCGGATTTCCCGACGCTGCGCTATCGCTTTTCCGGATTTCCGCGCACGCTCGAGCTTTCGCTCGTGTTCCGGACCGCGGACGATCCCGACGTCGTCGCGATCTCGCTGCCGTGGCCCGGAGCGTCGACGCGCACGGTCGATCTCCACCGCGTTCCGGAATGGCGCGGGCGCATCGTCGAGATCGGTTTCGCCGAATTCCCGACCGCGCAGCAGGTGCCGCCGCAGGAAGGCTTCAAGCCTTTCGTTCTCGTCGGCGCACATCTCTGGTCGCGCTCGTGGCGGGGCGATCTCGCAGCGCTCGCAACCGACTGGCTCGGCGCGTGGCCGTGGACGCAGCGATCCGTGCACGCGCTCGGCCGCGATACCGACGCGCCGCGCGCACGGCCGATCGTGCTCGCCGTCGCGATCGCGGCGTTGCTCGCACTCGGCATTTTCGCGTTCGCGTTCCGAGCGCGACGACGCGCGTTCGCGTGGTCCGCCGCTGTCATCGTCGGAGTCGCGTGGCTCGCGCTCGATGTCGTCTGGCAGGCGGGACTCTGGGGCCGGCTGCAGACGACGCGTGCCGTCTACGCGCAGCGCACGTGGGTCGAGCGCGAGCACACCGTCGCTGACACCGACACCGTTGCCGCGGCCGAGGCTTTGCAGACGATGCTGCGCGACGAGCCGGAATCGTCGCGCATCCTCGTCTATGCCGATCAGGGAGGAGGCTACGAGCTCCTGCGCTTCGTCTGGCATCTGATTCCGCGCAACGCGGCGCTGCTTGCGTACGCGAGCCTCTATCAAAGCTCGCTGCCCGACGGTTGCCTGATCGTGTTCCTCGATTCCGACGGCTGGCGCACCGACTCGCGCTGGCGCGATCTGCTCGCGCACAGCGATCATCTCGCTTCGCGCACGTCGATCCACGGCGACGGCTTCGACAGCGAGCCCGTCACGGTCTTCCGGTTCCATCCCCATGCCCATTAGCTGGACCTATTTCGCGGCGTGGCTGCTGCCCGCGTTTGCGGGCAGCGGTGCGTGGCTCGCGCTGCGCGGACGCGATCGCGCTTTCGGCGATGCGGCGTCTGCGATCGGTGCCGGCTGGCTGATTGGCGTCGTCGTCGCGGCCGAATGCGCGCGCTTCGTGGCGGAACAACGGGCGAACGACGCGTTCGTCGTCGCGTGGCCGTGGCTCGCGGCCTTCGGCGTGCTTGCGTGGATCGTCGCGCTCGCGCGCCTGCGTCCGCTCGCGTGGCCCGCGCGTATCGCACATGCACCAGCGTCGATCGCGACGCGAGCGATCTGGTGGCTGCTCTTGTTCTGGATCGTCGTGCGCTTCCATTCGATCGGCGAAGAAGCATCGCTGCGCCCGGTCTTTCCGTGGGATGCCTGGTCGGCGTGGGCGATCAAGCCGAAGACGTGGTTCCTCGCGGGACACGTCGAGCCGTATGTCTCGATGCTCGACTGGCTGACGCATCCGGGCGATGCGTTGCGAACGGCGGCTTCGTGGGACTATCCCGAGCTGCTTGCGTGGGTGCAGCTCTGGTTCGCCGGCGGCGCGATGTCGTGGAACGAGCCGCTCGTCGATCTCGCCTGGTGCGGAGCGCTCGCGGCGTTCGCGCTCGCGGCGTATGGCTACTGGCGTTCGCTCGATCTCGCGCCGTGGCTCGCGCTCGCGCTCGTCTACGCACTCGTCTCGCTGCCGCTGATCGACGCGCACGTCGCGCTCGCGGGCTACGCCGATCTCTGGATCGCGGTGACGCTCGGCCTCGCTTCGCTCGCGTGGGCGCGCTGGCTGATCCGTCGCGAGCGCGGCCAGTGGATGCTCGCGATCGCCGCTGCGCTTTGCCTTCCGGCGATCAAGCTCGAAGGGCGCGTCTGGCTGCTCGTGTTCGCGGTGTTCGTGCTCGTCGATGCGGTTCCGCCGCGATGGCGCCGTCGCGTCGCGGCGGGCCTCGCGGCGCTCGTCGTGCTCGTCGGCGTCGTCGCGGTCGCAACTGGCATCGTCGACGTTCGCGGCAATCGCATCGACGTGCCGTCGATCGGCACTTTCGAGCTCGCCTGGCACGGCGTCGGCGGCGCGCTGGCGGCGAGTCTCTTCACGCTGCCGAACTGGCACCTGCTCTGGTATCTCGTGCCGGTGCTGCTCGTGCTGCGTCGCGGCCGGTTTCGCGACGATCCCGCCGCGCGCTCGCTCGGCTTCATGCTGCTGATCGATTTCGCGCTTTTGTCCGCGCTGTTTTTCCTGACGGCCGCGTCGGCCTGGGCGCAGGATTTCACGAGCGCGAACCGGCTCATCCTCCAGCTCGTTCCGAGTGTGTTCGCGCTCGCAGCCGTGCTGCTGCGGCCAATCGGCGAGCGCGCCGTTATCGTCGACGATCGGCGTACAGAGCCAGCCACGCCTGCGCCGCGCGCTCGAGCGTGAAGCGATTTTCCCAGCGTTCGCGGCCCGCGATCGCGAGACGTCGGCGCAGCGCCGCATCGCCGATCGAGCGGATCGCTGCAGCCAGCGCGTCGGCATCGCCGGGCGGGACGAGCAATCCCGATTCGCCGTCGACGACGACTTCGCCGATTCCCGATCCCGGGATCGCGCTCGCGATCACCGGCACGCGCGCGCGCATCGCTTCGAGCAGCACGAGCCCGAACGCTTCGCCGCGATCGAGCGACGGCAGCACGAGCGCATCGGCTGTCGCATAAGCGGCTTGCAGCATCGCGTCGTCGGTCGCGCCGGCGAAGCGGATGCGGCCGGCGACGGAAGGCGCTGCTGCGAGCCGCCGGAGCGCTTCGGCCTCTTCGCCGTCGCCGATCAGGAGGAGACGTGCATCCGGCGTTTGCGCCAACGCTGCGATCAGGACATCGAAGCCTTTGTAATGGCTCAAGCGTCCGACCGCGAGCAGGCGTAGACCAGTACCCGAGGGCCAGAGATCCGGCTGCGCCTCGGGCAAGACGATGTCGTCGACGCCGAGCGGAATTACCGTCGCCTTACTGCGCCACGACGCGAGCGCGATGCTCGCGTCGAGATATGCCTGAGACGTCGCCACGATCGCGCTCGCGCGCTTCAGGATCGACTGCTCGAACGGACGATAGAGCGCATAACCGGCACGGAGCCGCCAATCGCGCGCATCGGGTGGAATGTCCGCGTGCCAGTGCACGATCCACGGCACGCGCCGTGCCGCACGGCTCGCGAGCAGCGCGAACGCCGATGGATTCGGCAGATGCACATGCAGCAGATCCGGCTCGATCTCGCGCAGTGCGCGCGAAAGCGCGATCGGGAACGTCGGACTGATCGGTGTATAGACCGGCGCCGCGATGCAGGCCACGCGGCGCACGTCGACGCCGGTTAGCGTCTCGCGCGTCGTTCGCCAGATCCCCGGCCGCTGGTGCACGAGCGCCGCGACCGTGTGGCCGCGCGCGGCCGTCCATTCGCAGAGCGCCTGCGTCTGGCTCTCGATCCCGCCGCGCTCGGGCGCGTAGTACTTGCCGATATGCAGGATGCGCACGCCGGCACCGCTCAGCGCGCCGGATCTTCGGGCGGCTCCTGGCGTGATGAGCGCCCGCCGAGCTTGTCGAGCTCCTGCTCGAGGATCGCGAGCTTCTGCGTCAGC
Organism: Rhodanobacteraceae bacterium; assembly: GCA_035546695.1. GTDB lineage: Bacteria > Pseudomonadota > Gammaproteobacteria > Xanthomonadales > Rhodanobacteraceae > Dokdonella_A. The sequence continues at coordinate 4,842 of DASZWL010000363.1, forward strand.
CGCCGGATCTGCCGTTCCTGCTTCGAGCGGTCGATGTCGAGCTTCAGCATGCGGATCAGCACGAGTGAGAGGCCGACGACGATCGGCAGCACCGGCGCGTAGACGATGCCGGTCAGATGGCCGAGCCAGACGATCAGGATCGGGAATACGCCGAGCGCGAACGTCGCCGCGGCGACCGCGAACCACCAGAGCGCGTATGGGCCGTGCAGATGATCGCGCCGGACCAGGAACAGGATCGCGCCGGCCAGCGCGACGCCGATGATCGCCGAGGTGATCTGCCCGGTCAGCATGACGGATCGGCCCGGCCGGGAGAATGGCGGCGCACGGCGTCGAGCTGTGCGAGACAGAGCACCGTCGTGTGCATCATGTAGCGCGCGACGACCGGCCACGACGCGAACACGCGCGAGCGCCCGGCGCGGCGCGGCAGCATCGGCACCGGCGTCTCGGCGATCCTGAGCCCGCTTCGGGACAGCAACATCAGCACTCCGACATCCTGATAGTCGAGAAGGCTCGCTTCCTGTCCGGCGAGGACATCGATTGCCTGGGCATCGTAAAGACGCAGCCCGGAAGTGAAATCGGTCAGCTTGAGCCCGGTCAGCAGCCGGAGATACTGCCACGCGATGCGCTTCGGGCGGCTGAGGCGCTCGACGCAGGTGCCGATGACGACGTTCGCGCCGGATCTCGCCTGCGCCTCGACGAGCTCGGGTAGCGAAGACGGCAGATGCTGTCCATCGGCATCGAGCGTGATGACGCGGGAATAGCCGGTGCGGCGCGCATAGCGGATACCGGCCTGCGTCGCGCCCCAGGCGCCGAGCCCTAGCGGGAGGCGCAGGACGGCCGCGCCGGCCCGCTCGGCGGCGGTGGCGGTTCCATCGATGCTGGCGTCGTCGACGACGAGGACCTCACAGCCGAGCGTATGCTTGACGTCCTCGACGACGCCGGCGACCGTCGGCGCCTCGTCGCGGGCAGGCATGACGACGAGACAGCGCTGGGCCACGGCGGAGTCGGAGGCGTTCGCGGACACGGGAAGGGTGCTGCCGAAGGGGGCGGCATTCTCCGTACCGGGCCGAGCATGTGTCAACGAAGGTATCGTCTTTGGCGCGATCTGGGACGCAGGTCACACGATCCGGACGGTCGAACCCGTCCCGAAACGACCGTCATGTCCGGTAACCGCTCCCTGTTGCGTTATTAGAGGGCAGTGGGCCGGAGGCGATCGCGAAGCGCCGCTGGCCGGGGCAGGGGCCGCATGCAGTTGAGGACCCTCAACCCGAAACCGGGCAAGGTAGCCAGGCCCACGTGATCCGTGTTGACATGGCGGCGAGAGTTCACTATCGTCCGCGCGGATCGGGCTTGGTTAACAATTATTTATTCCGTCAATCAAGGGGAAGGGGACTGCACCCCGCCCGAGTACTCTGGGAGATTCTCGATGAATGCGAAGATGAAAGTGCTGGCTCTGGCTCTGCTCGGTCTGGCCGGCTATGCGGGTAGTGCAGTTGC
>DASZWL010000364.1:0-1760 GCA_035546695.1 Rhodanobacteraceae bacterium
CAGCCGCTCGGCAAGGCGAATGCCGATCTCGGCCAGTTCGTCGCCGCGCTCGCCGATCGTGGGCTGCGTGCGGTGCCCTTGCCGCTCGCGAACACCGGCAAGGTGCCGGAGAACGCCGATCTCGTCGTCGTCGCGAATCCGCGCGTCGCGCTCGCGCCGGCGGTCGCGAGCGAGCTCGTCGATTACGTCGATCGCGGCGGCAATCTCCTCTGGCTCACCGAGCCCGACGAGAATGCGGGTCTCGACGCGCTCGCGAAGGTGCTCTCGATCCGCGTGTTGGCCGGCACCGTCGTCGACGCGAGCGGCAGCGCGTTCGGGCTCGCCGATCCGAGCTTCGTCGCGCTTGCGAAGTATCCGCCGCACGCGATCACGAAGAATTTCCTGCTGACGACGCTTTTGCCGCAACCGGCCGCGCTCGCGCAGCTCGCCGATCCGGCGTGGGACGTGAAGCCGATCCTGCGCAGCTCCGACCAATCGTGGAACGAGACCGGCCACATCCCGAAAGCCGGCGAAGCCGCCGACACGATCCGCCAGGACGCCGACGCCGGAGAAATTGCCGGTCCGCTCGATCTCGGCTTCGCGCTCTCGCGGATTTCGCCGCGCCCGGACAAGCGCGAGCAGCGCGTCGTCGTCATCGGCGACGGCGATTTCCTCTCGAACAGTTTCCTCGGCAACGGCGGCAATCGCGAGCTCGGCCAGCGCGTGTTCGACTGGCTGACCGGCGACGACGACCAGATCGCGGTGCCGGACAAGTCGGCGCCCGATCGCGCGCTTGCGATGACGCAGGCGCAACTCGGCATGCTCAGCGTTGTGTTCCTCGTCGCGCTGCCGCTCGTGCTCGCAGCGAGCGGCATGCTGATCTGGTGGCGGCGGAGGCGCCGCTGAAATGCGGCGGCGCACGCGTACGAATCTTTTCCTGCTCGCGATGGTCGCGCTGCTCGGCGCGGCGGTCTATGCGGAGTTTCGCCGCGAGAGCGCGATCGCGCAGGATCCGCTGACCGCGATCGACCCCGCGACGATCCAATCGCTTGCGGTGCGCTGCCAGAGCTGCACCGCGCGCCGGTTCGAGAAGATCGACGGCCACTGGTTGATGCGCGAGCCGAAAGCGCAGCGGGCCAACGATGCCGCCGTCGCGAGGCTCGCGGCGATCGTACGCGCTCCGGTCCGCTATCGCCGACCCGCTGCCGGGCTCGACGCCGCAAAACTCGGCCTCGATCCGCCGGCTGCGACGCTCGAAGTCGATGGCACGCTGTTGAAGTTCGGCACGACCGACGCCATCCGCAACGATCGCTACGTCGAGGTCGGCGATACGATCGCGCTCGTGCCGGATCGGTTCAGCGCGTTGCTGTTTGCGTCGCCGGAATCGGAAACGACAGCTCCGATGCAGAAATAAACCTCGACGCAAATGCACGCAGTCCCCTCTCCCGCGTGCGGGAGAAAGCTAGGGTGAGGGCAATCTTGGTTCGCGCTACCAAGAGCGCCCTCATCCGCCTTCGGCACCTTCTCCCGCAAAGCGGGAGAAGGAAAAGACGCTTTTCTCATGCCCGAATTACCTGAAGTCGAAACCACGCGCCGCGGACTCGCGCCGCACCTCGTCGGCCGCAAAGTCGTCGCGCTCGACATCCGCCAGCCACGCCTGCGCTGGCCGATCCCGCGCGCGTTGCGCGAGAAATTGCCCGGCCAGCGCATCGATGCGATCGAGCGCCGCGCGAAATACCTACTCGTGCACACGAAAGCCGGCAGCGCGCTGCTGCATCTCG
>DASZWL010000365.1:0-19704 GCA_035546695.1 Rhodanobacteraceae bacterium
ACGCCTCGGCGCGCTGCGCTTCGGGCAACGCGGCGAGCGCATCGGCCTCGGCCGTCGCGTAAAACCGCCGGGCCAGCCCTTCGATGTCGATGTTGCGATCGATGCGTTCGATGTCGACGCCGAGCGGCTGCCCGCGCGCGACCGCGATCAGCACATGATCGCGCGCGTGGCTCAAGTTGAAGTCGATGCCGGGAAGGTCCGGCGCGTATGGCTTGCCGCGCTCGCCGCGCTCGATTGCCGGCGCATGCGCAAGATCGCCGTAGCGCGCGAGCAGGCGATCGAGCAGTCGCCGCGCCGCGGCCGAGACGTCACGAAAGTTCACCGGCTCGCCGAGCGCGAGTCGCCAGAGATGGATCTCGCCGTCGTCGATTCGCGGCGGCGCGTCCATAGCCGGAACGAAGTCGTCGGCGGTTATGCGATGCATCGATGCGGCGACGGATTCGCGCGTCCGGGTCGACGCGAACATCAACCGGATTGCTGCGCGCGATCGCTCGGCGTCACCGGATCAGCCGCTCTTCGACAAGCGCGACGACGACCGATGGATCGGCCAGCGTCGACACGTCGCCGAGCGATTCGGGCTGATTCTCGGCGATCTTGCGCAGGACGCGCCGCATGATCTTGCCCGAGCGCGTCTTCGGCAGTCCCGGCGCCCATTGCAGCCAGTCCGGCGTCGCGATCGCGCCGATCTCCTTGCGCACCCACGCGATCAATTCCTTGCGCAGCGCATCGCTCGGCTCTTCGCCGGCTTTCAGCGTCACGTACGCGTAGATGCCCTGCCCCTTGATGTCGTGCGGCGCGCCGACGACGGCCGCTTCGGCGACGAGCGCGTGCGCGACGAGCGCGCTCTCGACTTCGGCCGTGCCGAGACGATGGCCGGAGACGTTGATGACGTCGTCGACACGACCGGTGATCCAGTAATAGCCGTCGTCGTCGCGGCGCGCGCCGTCGCCGGTGAAATACGTGCCGGGATATGTCTTGAAGTACGTGTCGATGAAGCGCTGATGATCGCCGTAGACCGTGCGCATCTGGCCCGGCCACGAATCGGTCAGCACGAGATTGCCTTCCGCGGCGCCTTCCTGCACGACGCCGTTCGCATCGACGATCGCGGGCGCGACGCCGAAGAACGGCAGCGTCGCCGAACCCGGCTTCTGCGCGATCGCGCCCGGCAGCGGCGAAATCAGAATGCCGCCAGTCTCGGTCTGCCACCAGGTATCGACGACGGGGCAGCGGCCGTCGCCGACGACGCGGTGATACCACTCCCAGGCTTCCGGATTGATCGGCTCGCCGACCGTGCCGAGCAGGCGCAGGGATTTCCGCGAGGCTTTCTTCACCGGCGCCTCGCCTTCGCGCATCAGCGCGCGGATCGCGGTCGGCGCCGTGTAGAACAAGGTCACCTCATGTTTGTCGACGACGTCCCAGAAGCGCGAGAAATCCGGATAGTTCGGTACGCCTTCGAACATCACGGTCGTCGCGCCGTTCGCGAGCGGGCCATAGAGCAGATAGCTGTGCCCGGTGACCCAGCCGACGTCGGCCGTGCACCAGTAGACGTCGTCTTCGCGAAGGTCGAACACGCATTCGTGCGTGTAGCTCACATAGACGAGAAAGCCGCCGGTCGTGTGCAGGACGCCTTTCGGCTTGCCGGTAGAACCCGATGTGTAGAGGATGAAGAGCGGATGCTCGGCGTTGACGGCGATCGGCTCGATCTCGGTCGACTGTCCTTCGATCAGCGCGTGCCACCACCGATCGCGCGGCGACTGCATCGCGATCGCGCCGCCGGTGCGTTTGACGACGATGACGGTCTCGACGCTCGCCGTGCCGGGCCGCGTCAGCGCCTCGTCGACGTTCGCCTTCAGCGCGATCCTGCGCCCGCCGCGCAAACCTTCGTCGGCCGTGATCACGATGCGGCATCCGGAATCGGCGATGCGTCCCGCGAGTGAATCCGGCGAGAAGCCGCCGAACACGACCGAATGCACGGCGCCGATGCGCGTGCACGCGAGCATCGCGACGGCGGCTTCCGGAATCATCGGCAGATAGATGCAGACGCGATCGCCCTTGCCGACGCCGAGGTTCTTCAGAAGATTCGCGCAGCGGCAGACCTCGCGATGCAGCTCGCGATAGCTGATGCGGCGCGATTCGGCCGGATCGTCGCCTTCCCAGACGATCGCGGTCTTGTCGCCGCGCTTTGCGAGATGGCGATCGAGGCAGTTCGCGGAGACGTTGAGCTCGCCATCGTCGAACCAGCGGATGTGGAGATCGTTCGCGTCGAACGAGACGTCCTTGATCCGGCTGTACGGCTTGATCCAGTCGAGCCGCTTTCCGACGCGCCGCCAGAACGCTTCCGGATCGGCGATCGATTCGGCGTAAAGACGATCGTAGGTCGCCTTGTCGATGCGCGCCGCCGCGGCGAATTCCGGCGGCACCGGATACAGCGTGGACATCGTCGAACTCTCCTGTTGCGGCGGCCGCAAGTCTGCTGCTTGGCGACGGCGCGGCGTGGTGCGGTATCGATGCAGCTCGCGAGGGCGGATCGCGCGAAGCGTTCGTCGCGGCGACGGCGGCGGATGATGCGGTCTCGACGAAGATCGGGCCGCCGATGCGGACCGGCCCGATCTCCGGTTTTCCGAAAGCGCGCTATGTCGCGCGTTTGAACAGCCCGATCAGGAACAGCAGGATCACCGCGCCGATCAGTGCATTGATGATCGCGGCGATGATGCCGCCGCCGATCGCGAGGCCGACCATCGGCAGCAGCCAGCCGGCGAGAAACGCGCCGATGATGCCGACGACGATGTTGCCGACGAGCCCGAAACCGTGCCCCTTGACGATCACGCCCGCCAGCCAGCCGGCCACTGCACCGACGATGAGGAAGACAAGCAACGATTGGATGTCCACACGAACCTCCCGTCATGTGTCGCCTGATGCGACATGGGCATTCTGCGCCAGAACGGCGGCGCAACGCATGGTGCGGCGCGGAACGGGACGGCGCGCGCGAAGACAGCGCGACGCGACGTCAGACGGGACGTCGTCCTTCGTCGGCCGGCGCCGGAGGCACGGCGCGCACCGGCGGACGGCGCGTGCGGAGCGCAGCGAGATCCTCGGGCGTCGCCATTGCCGAATCGGGACGCGCGCTCGCCGACACGCGCTCGGCCGCGATGCTCAACACCGTGCCGAAGAGCCCGACGAAGCCGATGACGAGTCCGATGCCGAGCAATCCCGGACCTTTCGCCGTGAACGTCAGCACGAGCCCGACGATGATCAGTGCGAGCATGACCCAGCGCATCATGGGAATCACCGCGTTCCTCGAGGCAGCCGAACGCTATCAGAAACCGCGGGCGAGCGGAGACCGCCGGTCGGCGATGCGCCGACGGTCGCGGGTGCGCGACGGGTCGCCTTCGCGGAGCGTCATTCAGGACGGCGGACGTACGATGCCGCGACGCGTGTGAGGACGGTCTCTCGATGGAATCCCTGTCGCAGCTCGCGCTCGCGGGCGGCCTCGCCTGGGCGAGCGGCATCCGTCTCTATGCGACGCTCCTCATCGTCGGCCTGCTCGGCCGTTTCGGCTATCTGCATCTGCCGGAGCAGCTCGTCGTGCTGCAGCACACGTGGGTGTTGACCGCGGCGGGCCTGATGGTGCTCGGCGAGTTCCTCGCCGACAAGGTGCCCGGCTTCGATTCGGTCTGGGATGCGATCCACACGTTGATCCGGATCCCGGCCGGCGCGTTCCTCGCGTGGGGCGCGATGGGCGATGCGACGCCTGCCGCGCAGACCGCCGCGGCGATCGTCGGCGGCCTCATCACCGGCGGCACGCACTTCGCGAAGAGCGGCGGACGCGCCGCGATCAATACCTCGCCGGAGCCGGTCAGCAACTGGGCCGCGAGCTTCGGCGAAGACGGTCTCGTGCTCGGCGGACTCATGCTCGCGATCACGCATCCGGCCGTATTCCTCGTGCTGCTTGCGCTGTTCCTCGCGTTCGTCGTCTGGCTCGTGCCGAAGCTGTTCCGCTTTCTCATGCGCATGTTTCGCCGTTTGCGCGGTCACGACGCGGCATCGACGACGGCACGCGTGTAAGAGCGGCACGCGTGTAAGAAGGAGACGTCAGCGCTCCGAGTGCCCGGCCTCCCACCAGTCGCGGCGCGTGAATAGTCCGGGACGGATGTTCTCGACGAAAGCGCGCGCGTCCGGACCGAGATATTTGCCCTTGCGCATGACGACGCCGTAAGTGCGCTGCGGGAAATACGCGCTCATGTTGCGCACGGCGAGACGCGCGCGGTCGGCCTCGCCGATGCAGATGCCGGTCACGATCGAGATGCCGAGCCCCATCGCGACGTATTCCTTGATGACTTCCCAGCCGCCGACTTCGATCGCGACGCGGTACGGCACCTTGCGCTGCTGGAAGATCAGATCGACGAGACGATACGTCGTGAGGCGCTGCGGCGGCAGGATCAATCCGTACGGCGAGAGATCCTCGAGCCGGATGTCGGTCTTCTCCGCGAGCGGATGATCGAGCGGCAGGATCAGCATCGGATCGTACGAATACACCGGCTCGTAAACGAGATCGTTCGGCACGTCGAGCATCGAGCCGATCGCGAAATCGACCTGGTCGCTGCGCAGCAGCGCGAGGCCGTCCTTGCCGGTCACGTTGTGGAGCTGCAGCTTGACGTCGGCGTGCTGCTCGCGGAACGCGCGCACGAGCGGCGGCAAAAGGTACTGGATCGTCGACGCACCGGCCGCGACGTGAAGCTCGCCGCCGCCCTGCCCGACCGTCAGCCGGCGGAATTCCCGATCGAGCGAATCGAGGCCTTCGATCAGCGGCAGCGCGAGCTCGTAGAGCGCCTGTCCTTCGCGCGTCAGCGCGACGCGCCGGCGCCGGCGCTCGACGAGCCGCGCGCCAAGCTCCTTCTCGAGCGCCGAGAGCTGCAGGCTGACCGACGGCTGCGAGAGAAACAGCGTATCGGCCGCGCGCGAGAGCGTGCCGAGCTTCGCGATCGCACAGAACGCGCGCAGCTGCTTCAGGCGATTGCCTTTGTAATAGAACCGCGTCGGCGTGGACGGCCGCGAAGGGCGCAAACGGGTTCTCATTGGTTCCTGAGGCACGGTAAACCCTGCGAAATGAAGGAATTCAACCGATGTCGGGCGTTCGCGACGTCAACCCGATCAATCGCTTAAACCTTACTTTGACGCCGTTAATTTGTTGCATTGAAACATGTGCTTTGTCAAATATCGACCGCGCGCCTAGTCTTCCTCTCCCGCGACAGGACTGTTCTCTCGATGGCTGCTTCGATCCTTCCCGCCTCTTCTTCGCCTCGGCCGGCGAACGCCGAAGACGCATCGGCCGAGATCCTGACCGACGCGGCGCGCGCTTTCCTCACGGGCCTGCACGACCGGTTCGAGGGCCGCCGGCAGGCGCTGCTGCAGGCGCGCGTCGAGCGTCAGGCGCGTCTCGATGCCGGCGGGCTGCCCGATTTCGCGAGCGAGACGGCGACGATCCGCGAATCGGACTGGAAGGTCGCGCCGATTCCTGCGGCGCTTCGCGATCGCCGTGTCGAGATCACGGGTCCTGTCGATCGCAAGATGATCATCAACGCGCTGAATTCCGGCGCGAAGGTGTTCATGGCCGACTTCGAGGATTCGACGTCGCCGACGCTCGAGAACCTCGTCGACGGCCAGCGCAATCTGCGCGACGCGGTCGAGGGCACGATCTCGTTCACGTCGCCCGAGGGCAAGCACTACGAGGTCAAGCCCGATCCCGCCGTGCTGATGGTGCGACCGCGCGGCTGGCACCTGCCGGAGAAACATTTCGTCGTCGAGGGCGAGCCGATCTCGGGTGCGCTCTTCGATCTCGGCCTCTTCGCTTTCCACAACGCGCGATCGCTCGAAGCGCGCGATCGCGGCCCGTACTTCTATTTGCCCAAGCTCGAGAGCCATCGCGAAGCCGCGCTCTGGAACGACGTGCTCGACCACATCGAGAGCGTGCTCGATCTCTCGCCGGGCGCGATCAAGGTGACCGTGCTGATCGAGACGCTGCCCGCGGTGTTCGAGATGGACGAGATCCTGTGGGCGCTGAAGACGCGCATCACGGGACTCAACTGCGGGCGCTGGGATTACATCTTTTCGTACATCAAGACGCTGCGCGGACATCGCGATCGCGTGCTGCCCGAGCGCGGACAGGTCGCGATGACCGTGCCGTTCCTGAAGGCGTATTCGGAGCTATTGATCAAGACCTGCCATCGCCGCGGCGCGTTCGCGATGGGCGGCATGGCGGCGCAGATTCCGATCAGCAACGATCCCGCGGCGAACGAAGCCGCGCTGGAAAAAGTGCGCGCGGACAAGCTGCGCGAAGTAAAGGCGGGGCATGACGGCACCTGGGTCGCGCATCCGGCGCTCGTCGCCGTCGCACGCGAAGTGTTCGACGCGCACATGCCGGCGCCGAACCAGCTCGATCGGCTGCGCGAGGATGTCGTCGCGACGCGCGACGCATTGATCGCGCCCTGCGAGGGCACGATCACGCGCGCCGGCTTCGAAGGCAACGTCGAAGTGTGCCTTCGCTATCTCGCGGCGTGGCTCGACGGGCAGGGTTGCGTGCCGATCCATCACCTGATGGAAGACGCGGCGACGGCCGAGATCTCGCGCGCGCAGCTCTGGCAATGGCTCCACGCCGGCGGGCTGCGCTTCGACGGCAACGGCGCGCCGATCGACTTCGCCTTGTTCGACGCGACGCTCGCGACCGTGCGCCAGCGCCTCTCGGCGACACCGATGCCCGGTCAATCGCGCGTCGCGCGCGCGACCGAGCTTCTTTCCGAGCTCACGCATGCGCGCGAGCTCGCCGATTTCCTGACGCTCGCCGCGTATCCCGAGCTGCCCTGAAAAGCACGATCCTCGAAACGAGATCCCTCATGAAGACTTCGCTGCCGACGGCCGAACAGATCCGACTCGACTGGACCAACAATCCGCGCTGGAGCGGCGTCAAGCGCAACTACAGCGCCGAAGACGTCGTGCGCCTGCGCGGCACCGTGCACATCGAGCATTCGCTCGCGCGCATCGGCGCCGAGAAGCTCTGGAGCTATCTGCACAAGGAGCCGTTCGTCAACGCGCTCGGCGCATTGACCGGCAATCAGGCGATGCAGCAGGTCAAGGCGGGTTTGAAGGCGGTCTATTTGTCGGGTTGGCAGGTCGCGGCCGACGCGAACGTCGCCGGCGAGATGTATCCCGATCAATCGCTGTATCCCGCGAACTCGGTGCCGCTCGTCGTCAAGCGCATCAACAACGCGCTCCTGCGCGCCGATCAGCTCAATCACGCCGAAGGGGACGACAGCGTCGATTACCTGCAGCCGATCCTCGCCGACGCCGAAGCGGGATTCGGCGGCGTGCTGAACGCATTCGAGCTCATGAAGGCGATGATCGAAGCGGGCGCCGCCGGCGTGCATTTCGAGGATCAGCTCGCATCGGTCAAGAAATGCGGGCACATGGGCGGCAAGGTACTCGTGCCGACGCGCGAAGCGGTCGAGAAGCTCAACGCGGCGCGTCTCGCCGCCGACGTGTGCGGCGTGCCGACGATCCTCGTCGCGCGCACCGACGCCGAAGCGGCCGATCTATTGACGAGCGACGTCGACGAGAACGATAAGCCGTTCTGCACCGGCGAGCGCACGGTCGAAGGCTTCTTCAAGACGAAGAAAGGCATCGACCAGGCCGTGAGCCGCGGTCTCGCGTACGCGCCGTACGCCGATCTCGTCTGGTGCGAGACCGGCAAGCCCGATCTCGAGTTCGCGCGCAAGTTCGCCGAAGGCATCCACGCGAAATATCCCGGCAAGCTCCTCGCGTATAACTGCTCGCCGTCGTTCAACTGGAAGAAGAACCTCGACGACGCGACGATCGCGAAATTCCAGCGCGAGATCGCGAGCTACGGCTACAAGTTCCAGTTCATCACGCTCGCCGGCTTCCACGCGCTCAACTATTCGATGTTCGATCTCGCGTATCACTACGCGCGCAATCAGATGAGCGCCTTCGTCGAGCTTCAGGAAAAGGAATTCGCGGCGGCCGATCGCGGCTTCACGGCCGTCAAGCACCAGCGCGAAGTCGGAACCGGCTATTTCGACGCGGTGACGCAGGCGATCCAGCAGGGTCAGTCGTCGACGACGGCGCTGAAGGGTTCGACCGAGGAAGAGCAGTTCCACGCCGGACGCACGCCGCACGCAGCGTAGCTCGCCAGCGCATGCCGTTCGCCTCTCCCGCGAGCGGGAGAGGCCGCGCCGCAGGCGCGGGTGAGGGAAGCTCTTGCGAAGGCGAACCGAGTCCTCCCTCATCCGGCGCTTCGCGCCGACTTCTCCCGCAAGCGGGAGAAGTGACAGCAGACGAATGCCGCATTCAAAATGAAATCGCGGGCGGACACTCGGCATATTGCCTAAGAGTGCGCCCGCCGGCATCGAAACGGGGGTTGGGGAGGAGGAGTGGCCCGGGCTGGGGGGTGGCGTTTCCGGGCCGTGCGTTCCGATGCCGGCGTTGCGCGGGACGCCGGAATTGGGGTCGGCGTCCTGTCACTAGGACGGCGCGGTCAGGGGTTCCGTCGCACGATCCACGTAGACGTTCGTAGATTATCGAGGCTGCGCGCCGCTGCGACTCGATTCGTCGTGCGACGAGCACGTTTCGCGGATTCCGCGGCTCGTTTCGACGGCGGATCCGTACGCGACGAACGCACGCGGACCCGCGGCGGCAACGACGCCGTCCGCGCGACGTCGCGCGTTGTTCATTTTTTCACCTGCCGTCGACGCGACAGACGCACAGCGCGACTGCTGGAGCAGCATGCAAGATGATGATCGTGCTCCGAAAACCGCCGTCGCGAGCAATGCGGACGCTACGGCGCCGACAAGAGACGCGTAAGCTTTTTCCTACAGAGGACCGCGACGCCGTCGGATGAGGACTTACGGCACATGCGCTACCATCCTCGCCCTCGATGGGCCTGTCGGGAGGTTCAGCGGTGTCGGCGATCGACGCGGAGCGGGTGGTTTCGTCCGGTAATGCGGCCTTGTCGGTCGTGCGCTCGCGCTCGGTCCTGCTTCCGCGCGAGCTGTCCGAGGAAGAGCTCGCGCTGTTCGCGCGTGTCGGACGGCGCCGCGAGCTCAATCCCGGCGAGGTCATCTTCACTCGCGGCGAGCTGGGGCGCGCGATGTTCATCGTCGAATCCGGCGATATCCAGCTCGAGTTCGGCGACGGCATGCCGGACAAGCTGATCGGCACGCGCGAGTTCTTCGGCGAGCTAGCGCTTTTCATCGGCAACCATGCGCGCGTCGCGAACGCCGTCGCGGTCTCGCCGAGCGCGCTCGTCGTCGTCGAGCATCCGGCGTTCGACGATCTCATCGTCACCGAGCCGCGTCTTCTCGCGCAGTTCATGCGCCGCTCGTTCTCGTATCTCGTCGCGAGCGAGCAGCAGCTGATCCAGAACCTGAAGCGCCGCAACGAAGATCTGATGGTCACGCTCGACTCGCTGCGCCAGACGCAGACGCAGCTCTCGACGGCGCAGCGGCTCGTGCAGACCGACGAGCTGACCGGCCTTTGCAACCGCCGCGGCCTCTACATGTTCCTCGAGCACCTCGAGGAGCAACGCCTGCCGGGCACCGTGCTCGGCCTTCTGCTCGTCGATCTCGACCGGTTCAAGCAGATCAACGATCACTGCGGACATCTCGTCGGCGATCAGGTGTTGCGCGCGATCGGCGAGGAAGTCTCGAACGCGGCCTCGCCGTGCGATCTTCCATGCCGGCTCGGCGGCGACGAATTCGCGCTCCTGATGCAGGTGACCGGCATCGAAGAGCTTCGCGCGCGCGCGACGCAGATCATCGGCGCCGTGCGCACGCTGCGCTTTCCGGGCTGCGGCAGCGAGAGCCTTTCGGTCACGGTCAGCATCGGCGGCAGCCTTTGCGCCGGAGGGGCCGACTGGGCCGTCTGGTACAGCGACGCCGATTGCGCGCTCTACGAAGCGAAAGGCATCGGCGGCGACGGCTATCGCGTGATCGAGGGAGCCGGAGCGCCCGTCGCTCCCGCTTGACGCCATGCTGTCCGCCACAGGGAAGGGCACGAAGCGAGAAATGCACGCCGCGAACGCCCGCGTGATCGGCGATTCGTCCGCGCCGCATCGCCGCGCCGCGATCGTGCGCGCCCGAGGTGAGTTGAGTCCGACATGAGCGCGATCCTGCGATCGTCGGCTGATGCGGCCGCTTCGCGCAGCGCGCCGACGCCGCTGCTGCGCACGCTCGTGCTCTGCGATCTCGTCGACTCGACCGCGCTTGTCGAGCGCCTCGGCGATCTGCAAGCCGCCGAGATCTTCCGCCGCCACGATCGCCTGACGCGCGCGCTCGTGCACCAGCACGGCGGCCGCGAGATCGACAAGACCGACGGCTTCCTCTTGATGTTCGACCGGCCGATCGCGGCCGTCGCGTTCGCGCTCGCGTACCAGCGCGCGCTGCGCGACCTCGGCACCGACGCCGCTCCGCTCCGCGCCCGCGTCGGCATCCATTTCGGCGATGTGCTCGCATGGGACAACGCGCCCGAGGACGTCGCCAAGGGCGCCAAGCCGTTCGAGATCGAAGGCCTCGTCAAGCCGGTCACGTCGCGGCTGATGCATCTGGCGCTGCCGGGCCAGATCCTGCTTTCGGGCGTCGCGTACCAGCTCGCGCATCGCGGTCAGGACGAGCTCGGCGACGCCGCCGCGACGGCGCTCTGGCGCACGCACGGCCGCTATCGCTTCAAGGGCCTGCCCGATCCGGTGCCGGTGTTCGAGGTCGGCGAGAACGGCATCGCGCCGCTGAAAGCGCCGCCGTGGTCCGGCAAGGCGCATCGCGAAGTACCGTTCTGGCGCCGTCCGGCGACGATGGCGATGGAGCTCGCCCTGCTGATCGCGCTCGTCGGCATTCCGCTCTGGTATTTCCTGCGGCCCGAGTCCGCGATCGCATTCGCCAAGCGCGACTGGGTCGTCGTCGGCGATCTCAAGAACCTCACCGACGACCCGACGTTCGACGATTCGCTGCAAGCAGCGTTCCGCATCGGTCTCGAGCAGTCGCGCCACGTCAACGTGTTGTCCGATCTCAAGACGCGCGAAACGGTCAAGCTGATGCAGCGCGATCCCGATCACACGCCGATCGACCGCACGATCGGCTCCGAAGTCGCGATCCGCGACGGCGCGCGCGCGCTGATCCTGCCGACCGTCGCCGAGATCGGCGGCCGCGTGCGCGTGACGGCCGAGATCGTCGACCCGAAAACGCAGACGACGGTCTGGTCCGAATCGGCCGACGGCACGGGCGAGAATTCGGTGCTGCCTTCCCTCGACAAAGTGAACCAGCAGCTTCGCCTGCGGCTCGGCGAGGCGCTGGCGACGGTGTCGAGCGATTCGCAGCCGCTCGACAAAGTGGCCACGAAGAATCTCGACGCGCTTCGCGCCTATTCGCTCGGGCGTCGATCCGCGGCCGTCGGCGAATTCGACGATGCTCTTTCGTTCTACCGCCACGCGGTCAAGCTCGATCCGGGATTCGCGCTGGCGCATGCCGCGATCGGACAGGCATTGAGCGATCTTGGTCAAACGTCCGATGCGCTCGCGGAATACAGGCTCGCCGCCGCAGAGCCCGACCGCCTGACGCCGCGCGACGCGTTGTACGTCGAGGCGCTGCAGGCGAGCTTCGGACCGCCGGGCATCGCGCTCGAAAAATGGAAACGGCTCACGACGCTCTATCCCGACTTCTTCCCGGGTTACGGCGCATACGCGATGTCGCTCTGGCAGCAGGCCAACAACTATCCCGTCGCGATCGATGCCGTCTCGAAGTCGGCGTCGCCGAAGAATCCGCATTTCATCACCAGCAAATATCTGCTCGGCGTCCTTCTCCTCGGCAGCGAGCGGTATCGGGATGCGATCGATGCGTTCGCAGAGGCGCCCGGCATCAGCGTGGCCCGTTTCCCGGCCGCCGCCTACGCCGCAGAGCGCCAGTACGCCAAGGCCCAGGATCTGCTCGCCGCCGTGAAAGCGGGATCGCTCGGCGATTTCGGGCGCAACATCTTCGAAGGCATCCTCGACATCGATCAGGGGCGGATCGATTCGGGCCTGACGACGATCGAAAAAGTGCAAAGCGACTTGAGCGATCCGAGCGAACGCGACAAGCGCCATCTCGTCGGCACCATCGCGGCCGCTCGGTCGTCGCTGGCTCCGCCGACACTGAAGCCGACTTCACTGCGCGACTACGCGCACCTCGCGCAACGCGATGCGGCGAGCGAGAAGATCGACATCGACGACGCGCAGTTTCATGTCCTGCTCTCGGCTTACGTCGCGGCGCGCCAGGGCGACGTGACGCTCGCCGACGAATCGCTCGCTGCCGCAGGCGCACAGACGCGCGACGCGAACTATCCGGTGCTCGACAACATGCGTCACGTCGCGGAAGCCGAAGTCGCGCGCGCGCGCGGGAGCGCGGAAGACGCCGTGCGCATCCTGAAACCGCTGATCAACGGTCGCGAGCTGTATGTCACGCATGTCGCGCTCATGGATGCGAGCGCCGATGCGCACGATCCGGCGACGGCGCTCGAAGAGGCGCTTTGGCTCATCGCGCATCGCGGACGTGCGTTCACGGAATACGGGACCGAATGGGTGCTCGCGCCGTTCAACGTCGTCCAGTCGGACATGGCCGAACTCAGAGCCGCGGAATTCGCGCTCGCGCTCGGTCGGAAGGAAGAAGCGCGTCGCCAGATTGACGCGTTCCGCAATCACTGGCGGCCGGCGCTCGAATCGAAGCCTCTGGCGCAGCGCGTCGCGAAAATCGACGCCGCGATGCGCTGAAGATTATTTCCTGCGACTCGTGTCGCCGCCGAGCCGAAGCTGCGGCGTGATCATGGAGAGGCACACGCTGGCGGTGTTCGTGCTGAATTCCATCAGCGCGGCCTGAAAGGTCTTTTTGCCGGCAATCCGCATCGGCGCAAGGCACGCCGCATTGAGATTGATCACCGTCTCGTGCGGAATCCCGATCTCGACGAGCGCGGCGGCCGGCTTTTCCTGAAAACGGGCGCGGAATCCGTCGTTGGTCGCAAGCTCGTTCAACAGTTTCGTCGCTTGCTCGTTGGTCAGTACGGCGTCGCTCATGACAATCGTCCCCCGATTGGATATTCGCCAATGGCCATTCCGCGCCGCGATGACGGCAGGATCACATCGATCGAGACGACTGGTTTCTTCTTGTCGGGAATCGATCTTGTCGGGAATCGGACCGGCAGCAGATGATATCCCGCCGTCGATAGCGTACGCCGCTCGCCTGCGGAGTCAACTCGCCCGGCGGCAGCTCGCGGCGCACCGTCGCTCGATGACAGGAACCAGGAGCTTTTATGCAAGTACGCCGGTGCGGGACGCTGATGATCGAACCGAGGGAGCGGCTGGAATTCGATCTGTCGCTCCTGGCGGCGGCGACCTTGCCGGGTTTGCGAAAAGTCGCCGAGTGGAATGCTTATGTTCCACACGCCGGCACCGAGGTCCTGCTGTCGGAAAAGGAGATTTCGGCCATCGGCGAGCTATCGCCTTCGACCTGGGCGTCATTCGAGGAGCTCGCGCAAACCCGCCCGGCAGACGTCTTGCGCTCGCTGTTGACCAAAGGCGTTCTCGTCGAGGAAGGAACGCCCGCGGATGCGCGCGACCGTGCGTTGCGCGACACGAACTGGCGTTCCACCGCCGCCGTCATGCATTTCGCGTCGCGCTGGAAATCGAGTATCACCGAGGAGATTCAACAACGCTTCATCGAGCACTATCAGGCCGACTTGCTCGAAAGACTCGGCCCGGCCCCGCCGATCGTGCGCGAATGCGTCGACAAGAACGATCGCGTGACGCTGCCGCGGCCGGACAGCACTCCGCTGGACAAACTGCTGGACTCCCGCGTGACATGCCGGAATTTCGATCCGCATCGGACCTTGAAGAAATCGGATTTCGCGGCCGTCCTGTTTCGCGCGTACGGGGCGCGCGCCGTCCACGACTACGCGCCCGACGTGCAGCTGCTCAAGAAGGGAGTGCCGTCCGCCGGCGCGCTGCATGCGACCGAAGCGTATCTCCTGATCCGCGGCGTCGAAGGCATTTTTCCGGGCCTCTATCACTATCATCCGGTCGATCACGCGCTCGAGCCCATTCGCGAAATGACGCCCGACGAAGTCTCGCGGACGGCTCGCATCTTCGTCGGCGTGCAACCGTATTTCGTCGATGCGCAGGTATTCGTCGTTCCCGTCAGCCGCTTCTATCGGAATTTCTGGAAATACGGCAATCACGCGAAAGCGTATCGCGCGCTTATCCTCGATATCGGTCACTTGTCGCAGGCCATGTATCTCGCGGCGACGGAGCTCGGGCTGGCGGCGTTCATCACGGCCGCCGTGAATGAAGTCGATATCGAGGAGACGTTCGGTCTCGACCCGCTCGAAGAGGGTCCGATGGCCGTCTGCGGCTTTGGAATCCGTGCCGGGGAACGCAACGAGATCGAGTTCGATCCGCTGCACGTCGTATGGAAGGAAGATTGAACCGCATGGCGGCCGATTCGCGCTCTCCGTATCGCCGCGCCGCGGTATACGAGTGCAAAACGCGCCGAACGCTGGAAAGCGGGCCGCGCCGGGCGCAGAATCGCCGCAGCGAGGCAGGGGGCCTGGCGTCGTGGCAGCAGCCGTTCCAACCAGCGTCGATCAGAAGGAGCCGAGCGCCGTATCGGTGCTGCGCACGCTCGTGCTCTGCGATCTCGTCGATTCGACCGCGCTCGTCGAGCGTCTCGGCGATCAGCGCGGCGCGGAGCTGATCCGAAATCACGATCGTTTCGCGCGCGCGCTGATGCTCGAGCACGGCGGCAAGGAAATCGACAAGACCGACGGTTTCCTCCTGATGTTCGAGCGGCCGATCCAGGCCGTCGCGTTCGCGCTCGCGTACCAGCGCGGCCTCGCCGCGCTCGGCGCCGAAGAAAATGTTCCGCTGGCTGCGCGCGTCGGCGTGCATGTCGGCGAAGTCGTCGTCTGGGACAACGCGCCCGGCGACGTGCAGCGCGGCGCGAAGAAGACCGAGGTCGAAGGCCTCGTCAAGCCGGTTGCCGCGCGCCTGATGCAGCTCGCGCTGCCGGGACAGATCCTGCTTTCCGGCGTCGCCTACGACATCGCGCACCGCGCGCAGGGCGAGCTCGGCGAAGCGCTCGACAAGGTCCGCTGGCGCACGCACGGCCGCTACCGCTTCAAGGGCGTGCCGGAGCCGGTACCGGTATTCGAGGTCGGCGAGGAAGGCATCGCGCCGCTGAGACCGCCGCCGTGGACGAGCAAGGCGCATCGCGAGACGCCGATCTGGCGCCGGCCGATCGCGGTCGGACTCGAGATCGCCGCGCTCGTCGCGCTGATCGGCGTGCCGCTCTTCTATCTGACGCGTCCGACGCCGGCGATCGCGTTCGCGAACCGCGATTTCGTCGTCGTCGGCGATCTCAAGAACCTGACCGGCGACAAGGCGTTCGACGATTCGCTGCAGGCCGCGTTCCGCGTCGGCCTCGAGCAGTCGCGTTACATCAACGTCATTCCCGATCTGCAGGTGCGCGGTGCGCTGAAGCGCATGGAGCGCGACGC
Organism: Rhodanobacteraceae bacterium; assembly: GCA_035546695.1. Lineage (GTDB taxonomy): Bacteria > Pseudomonadota > Gammaproteobacteria > Xanthomonadales > Rhodanobacteraceae > Dokdonella_A. The sequence continues at coordinate 15,580 of DASZWL010000365.1, forward strand.
GACGACGGCGGTCGATCGCTCGGTCGGCTCGGAGATCGCGCTGCGCGAAGGCGCTCGCGCGCTCGTGCTGCCGACGATCGCCGAAGTCGGCGGACGCGTGCGCCTCACGGCCGAGATCGTCGATCCCGCCACGCAGACCTCGGTCTACAGCGATTCGGTCGACGGCAGCGGCGAGGATTCCGTGTTGCCGACGATGGACGATCTCCTGAAGAAGATGCGCGCGCGGCTCGGCGAATCGCTCGCGAGCATCGGCGAGACGAGCGCGCCGCTCGAGGACGTCACGACGAAGAACCTCGACGCATTGAAGGCGTATTCGCTCGGCCTTCGCGCGATGGCGGATGGCAAGGGCGGCGAGGCGCTGGCGCTCTTCAACCAGGCCGTCTCGCTCGATCCGACGTTCGCGCAGGCGTATCTCTATCTCGGCAACGTTTACTACACGATCGGTCAGCGCGCGAAGGCGTATACGTACGTCATGCAGGCCGCGCAGCATCTCGATCGCCTCAGCGCGCGCGAGAAGCTCTCGGCCGAAGGCTACGCGGCGTTCTTCAAGACGCCGGCCGAGATGCGCGAGAAGTGGTCCGTGTTCGCGAAGCTCTATCCGGACGCGATGGCCGGCCAGCAGAACCTCGCCGTCGTCGAATGGTGGTTCGACAACGCGCTCGCGAAGTCGGCCGAAGAATTCCGCGCCGTCGCCGAGAGCCGCCATCCGCGACGCGGCTACGCATGGATGTCGCTCGGCGACGTCGAGCTCGCGCTCGGCGACGCGAACGCGGCGCGCACGAGCTACGCGAAAGCGCGCGAAGTCGGCGCGCCTCAACTTTATCTCGATCCCTTGAACCTGCCGATCGCCGAGCGCGATTACGCCGCCGCCGACAAAGCGCTCGCCGCCGAGGACACGCATCAGTTTCCGGCGTTCGAAGCCGAGAAAGCGATGCGGACGGCATCGCTCGAAGTCAGCCGCGGCCGTTACGCATCGGCGCGCGCTGCGGCGTCGCACGCGGCCGAGATTGCAGGAAAGGCCGGGCTCGAAACCTCGCGCCTGCGCGCCGAGCTCGCCGGCATCGCGATCGCGCTGGCACAAGGCGAGCGCGATGCGCACGCCGATCTCGTCCGTTTCATCGACGCGGAGATCAAGCGCTCCGCCGGTGCGGCGGCATCGTTCGACTACAGCAGCTACGCGAATCTCGGCATCGCGGCCGAGCTCGCATTGCGCAACGGCGAACCTGCTGCGGCATCGCGGGCGATCGCGACGCTGAAGCCGCTCGTCGGCGACGGCGCATATTTCAATCTCAGCCAGCCGTACCGTGCAGCCGAATGCGAGGCGCGCATCGCGAACGACGCGAAAGACGCGGTGCATTGCCTCGAAGCGATGCTCTCGGACCAGAGCTACTACGGCACGCGCGTCGCGCTGTTGCACGCGTATCGCGCGGCCGGGGACGACGCACGCGCGCTCGAAACCGCACGCTGGCTCGCCGACCATCGCGGCCGCGCCGTCGCCGAATGGATCGACCAGTTCGTCGCGCAGGTGCCGAACCTGATCGCGAGCGACGAAGCGCTCGTCGACGCGGCCGCGCTTGCCGCGAAGACCGGCGACGCGAAAGGCGCGGCGCTCTTGCGCGCGCGCTTCGAGAAAGCGTGGCCGAGCCCCGAAGGCGAGCCGCCGCTGTTGCAGCGCGCTCGCGCTCTTGCAAAACCGGCTCTTGCGAAGCCGGCGCCCGGAAAGCCGTCAGCGGCTTTGCGCAAAGAAGATCAGGCAGACGTGATCGGAGACGTTGCCCTTGATCTTGTCCCGCTGCGCGGCGAGATCCTGCTTCGACGGCAGGCGGCGCACGGCCGGAATCTCCTTTGGATCGACCTTGAATCCGTATTCGGCGAGCCCGGATTCCGGATCGCCGAGGATCTTCTCGCGGAACGCGTCGTCGGTGCCGAGACGGTCGAGAAGCGAGTCGAGTTGCGTGGCCATGGCGGTTCCCCTGTCGGATGAAGGATCGTTCGCGTCGCATCGCGCCCGCGCCGATCTTGCGTGCACGCGGCGGCGTCGGACATCGCGAGTGTAGACGGTCCGCGCGGCCGATGATGGCGATCCGCTCCACGGAACCGCAAGCGGAGGCGGCGTGAATCCCGGCGGAAACGTGCGCCGCTGCGCGATTTTCATCGTCGAGGCGCGCGACGGTTTCGATCTCGATCTGCGCGGGCTCTTCGAAGGGAAAAGCGCGCTCCGGCCGCGCACGCGCTGGATCGCCCTGGCGCCGCATCTCGATCGCGAAGTCGAGCTCGATTTGGACGCGCTTGCCGCGCTCGGCCGCATCGGCGAGGCCGACTGGATGCCGCTCGCCGATCTCGCGCGCGAGATACCGGCGACCGTGCTCGAAACGCTGATCGCGAGTGGTCTCGTGATCACCGACGGCCCCGAAAGCGCGGCGCATCGCGAGCGCGACGAGCGCGTCCGCGCGATGCACTGGTCGCCGCTCGCCGCGGTTTCGCACCGCTTCAGCCGCTGGTCCGATGCCGGCATGGACGGCCGCGCCGAGATCTCGTTGCAGCACTCGCTCTCCGAGATCGTCGCCGAGTTCGGACCACCGCCGCCGCATCTCGTCGCGAAGGCCGGCGAAGAAGCCGGTATCGCACTTCGTAGTCCGGAAACCAGCGCGCTCGATGCGCTGATGCGAAAGCGCGTCACTTGCCGCAATTTCGATCCGCGCGCGCACGTCGATGCCGATGCATTCGGCGCGCTGACCGCACGCGTGTTCGGATGCCACGCGGATGTCGAGCTCGATGCCGGCGTTCGCGCGCTGAAGAAAGCGAATCCATCCGGTGGCGGCCTGCATCCGCTCGAAGCCTACGTGCTCGCGTGCCGCGTCGAAGGCGTCGCGCCGGGTCTCTATCACTATCACGCGGGCCGGCACGTGCTGGAACCGCTCGCATCGCTCGACGAACCGGATCTCGCGGCACTCGCGCATCGCTTCGTCGCCGGCCAGCCGTATTTCGCCGATGCGCCCGTTCTCATCGCGCTGACGGCGCGCTTCGCGCGCTCGTTCTGGAAGTACCGGCGCCATCCGAAGGCGTATCGCGCGATCGTGCTCGAAGCCGGCCACGTCGCGCAGAATCTCTATCTCGCCGCGACCGAGCTCGGTCTCGGCGCGTTCGTGACCGCGGCGATCAACGAGATCGCGATCGAAGAGGCGCTCGGGCTCGATGCGATCGAGGAAGGCGCGCTCGCGGTCTGCGGATTCGGCGCGCGCGCGCCGACGAAGACGACGGTCGAGTTCGATCCGCTGCAACGGATCTGGCACGGCGACGAGCGTGTGTCGGGGAACTGAGCCGCGTAACGCCGCCGGATCAGCAAGGGTTATCCCGGCGTCCGTGCGTTCGCGAGATCGGTCGGCGCATCGAGATCGCCTCAATCGTGATTCGCATCGTGCGTCAGGTAATGCTGAAGCTGCGCGACGATCGCGAGCGCGATCGCTTCAGGTCCTTCGCCGCCGAGACGAAGTCCGACCGGCGCGTAGAGGCGCGGCTCGAGCTGCGTCGCCGCGATGTCGCCGATCTCGGCGAGCAGCGCGTCGCGCCGCTCCGGAGGCCCGAGCAGGCCGACGTAGCCCGCGCTGCTGTCGGCGAGCCGGCGCAGGCAGCGCGCGTCGAGCTCGTAGTTGTGGTTCATGACGAGCACGGCATCGAAGTGACGCGCGCCGAGCAGCTCGGTCAGGATGTCGGGTCCGCGCGCATGGCGCAGGTCGATCCCGATGCACTCGGCGTGCACGGCCCAGCGCTCGCGATGCTCGAGCACTTCGACGTACCAGCCGAGCATGCGCGCCATCGCCGCGAGCGGACGCGTCTCCGGTCCCGCGCCGAGCAGCAGCACGCGCGGCGGCGGCGGCAGCGCGATCGCGACGCGCTCGATGAAGCTCTGCGTACCGCTGATCGCGCGTCCGTCGGAACCGAAGCGCTGCACGTGCGAGCCGACGCGCGCCTCGCCGCTGCCGAGCTGATCGCTCGCGGTCGAGAGCACGAGCTTCAGCCACGCGCTGCGCACGCAGGCGTCGATCAGCGCCGCGCGCAGCGGCGATTCGTCGGTCGGCAGCGGTAGCAGCAGCACGTCCATCTCGCCGCTGCAGCCGACGCCGG
>DASZWL010000366.1:0-4502 GCA_035546695.1 Rhodanobacteraceae bacterium
TCCATGTTGCTTCGTCGCTTCCTGAAAATGGATGCCCGCTTTCGCGGGCATGACAGCAGCAAAGGCTTCGCGCTTCTCAAAATTTGTGCGCGCCGTGCGCACCGAGCGCGACGTCGTATTGCAGGTACCACGCGTTGTCGACGACATTGCGCTCCGGCTCGTCGTGGCTGTACTGGAGCCGGAAGAAGCTGAACTCGCTGTTGCGCCACGTCGCTTCGATGCTGTGCCGATTCGGATCGAAATCGCTGACGAACGGTGCCGATGCCGATGCCCAGAGCTTGTCGTAGCGATAGCCGACGTCCCATGTGCGATTGAGCCGATACACCGCTTCGAGATACGCGCCGCGACGATCGCCGACCCACGGCGCGGTCAACGGATCGAGCGGATCGGTGTAGACCTCGTTCGGTTGCGCGTAGATGCCGTCGCGCTTGTCGAAGAAGAGCTCGCTGCGAAGCGTCAGGCCGCCGTCCTTCGTGTTGCCGTTCGGCGCCCATTTCCAGGTGCCGTCGGCGAGATAGAGCGTCGAATCGCCGCTGAAACCGTCGTCGGCGTTCGTCGCGCGCGTCTTCAGCATCGAGACGCCGGCGAGCCACGAATTCTCGATGCCGACGTCACCGCCCGCATGCGCGAACAGCGTCCACGCGCCGACGCCGTCGTGGTTCGCGCCGCCGCTCGGATAGTTCTCGCCGCGGAACGCTTCGCCGCCGATTTCGAGATAGGTATCGGTCGGCGCGACCCAGCGCACCTGTGCGCCGTCGTCGCCATATTGATTGCCGAGGAAAGCCTGATACGCGAGCGGACGATCGACGAAGTTGTCGGTGTGCGTGTGGTGGCTGTTGAGATAGCCGATGTTCGAGAAGAAGCGGCCGGCGCGAACGTTGAATCCGTCCGGCAGCGTCAGCGTGTCGATGTACGCCTCTTCGATCTCGGCGCCGACGTCGCCGTTGTCGTCGTGATACGAAACGGTGAACTGTCCGTAGAACTTGTCGTCGACGTTCGCCGCGAACGAGATCTCGCTCTCGCCGAGCGAAAGGCCCTGCGGACCGGGACCCGTATCCGGCACGACCGGAAAGCCCGCGCGCACGTAGCGATCGGGATTTTCCGAGTGATGCGCGTAGTTGCCGTTGAGGATGACCGCGATCGCGGGATTGAACGCGTTGCCGTTCGCGCCGCCCGCAGGTGCCGACGCCGAAGCGGGAGCCGACACGGCAGCAACCGCGGCTTCCGACGAAGCCGGCGCGGCGACCGGCGTCGCCGGCGCGGGAGTCGCGGCTTGCGCGGCTTTCATTTGCTCGAGCTCGGCGCGCGCCGCGCTCGCTTCGGAAAGTGCCTGCGCGGCCTGCTCGCGAAGCTGCTGTGCTTCGGTTTCGAGCGCACGGATGCGCGCGTCGAGCGCTTGCAAGGATGTCGCGCTCTCTTGAGGAGCCGCAGCGAATGCCGGACCGGCCAGCGTCGCGAAGACGGCCAGCCAAAGCCGTTTTCTTCTCATCGAATCGTGCCTCGCGGCGCACCGCCGGAGCGACGCCGCTTGAGATGGTATAACGTAATGGACGCAACGCTAGCCGAGGTTCGAGCCGAATGCGAGCCCAACTTCTGGCATATGTTGTAACAGCTGCGGGAAGCGGCCGGATCGGACCTTAAGGGCGAGAACCTTTCGCGCGGCTTTCGCGCGGCGAGCGAATCCGACGGCGCGTGCGCTAGTGATGATGCGAATCGTCCTCGCCGATCGCGAGCCCGCCGCCGATCCCGAGCCCCATGCCGGCGCCCATGCCCATGCCGCCTCCACCGCCGCGCCCGCCGGATCTGCCGCCGCCTTCGCGTCCCGCGCCTTCGCCGCCGCCTTTGCCGCCGCGCGACGATGATGACGAAGACGGCCGCGTCGGACCCTGCTTCGGAATCGGCAGATCGCTCGGAACCGAGTCGAGATCGAGCACGCCGCGAATAAAATCGCGCAGAGCGACCACGAGCTCATGCGTGTGGACGTGGCGTCCCGCGACGAGGTCGGCCGCAGCGTTCGCGGCGAGACGCACCTGGTCTTCGGTGCCGAGCAGGATGATGTCCGAGAGCGCGGCCTCGACGGCATCGCGCACGCGCCGCGCGCGATCGCTGCCGGAAGATTCATCGTCTGCCTCCGAGATCGTCGACTCGACCGCATCCGCCGAGATCTCCGTCGTCGCTTCGATCGTGCTTTCGCCGCGGCGGCGCAGATCGCGAAGATGCGTCGGATCGACCGCGAGATTGCCGGTGAACGAGCCGCCGAGCGTCTTGTACGCCGCGATCAGCGTGCGAAGGCGCTCGTTGATCTGCCGATTCTCGCGCTCGCGGCGCTGCTGGATCGCCTGCATCGCGACGAGCCGGAGCCCGACGCCGATCAGCGTGACGAGCGCGAGGCCGAACAGCGAGAGCAGCAACGCGTGCCAGTTCGTGAAATCGAGATTGCGCATCGCGGACTCCGCGCGGGCGTGGCGGCGTCAGTGTAGTGTCCGAAGCGCTCATGCGCATCGCGCGCGCTTCCTTTCCCCCTATCCCGCTTCGCGGGAGAGGGTTGGGGTGAGGGCAAGCGGGTTCGACGCCCCACTCCGAATGCCCTCACCCTGCCCTCTCCCGCAAGCGGAAGAGGAAAAAGCAAAGCTTGAATCCTTCGCGATCGCCAATAGAACACAAGATTTGATCTCCACCGAACCGCAAGGAGCATTTATGCCCACGAAAGCCTATGGCGCCCACGCTGCCAACAAGCCGCTCGAGCCGATCGCGATCGAGCGTCGCAAGCCCGGCGCGCGCGACGTGCAGATCGAGATCGCGTATTGCGGCGTCTGCCATTCCGATCTGCATACCGTGCGCTCGGAATGGGCCGGCACGATCTATCCCTGCGTGCCGGGACACGAGATCGTCGGCAAGGTCTCCGCGGTCGGCAACGGCGTCACGAAGTTCAAGGTCGGCGACACGGTCGGCGTCGGCTGTCTCGTCGGCAGCTGCCAGCATTGCGACGCTTGCGCGGCCGATCTCGAGCAGTATTGCGAGAATGGCTTCGTCGCGACGTACAACAGCGCGATCGCCGATCCGCCCGGCCATACGCTCGGCGGTTATTCCGATCGGATCGTCGTCGACGAGAAGTTCGTGCTGAAGATCCGCCATCCCGAATCGCAGCTTGCAGCCGTGGCGCCGCTCCTCTGCGCCGGCATCACGACGTATTCGCCGCTGCGCCACTGGAACGCCGGACCCGGCAAGAAAGTCGGAATCGTCGGCATCGGCGGGCTCGGACATATGGGCATCAAGCTCGCGCACGCGATGGGTGCGCACACGGTCGCGTTCACGACGTCGGAAGGAAAGCGCAAGGACGCGCTCGCGCTCGGCGCCGACGAAGTCGTCGTCTCGAAGAACGCGGCCGAGATGAAGAAGCACGCGAACAGCTTCGACTTCATCCTCGACACGGTCGCCGCGAGCCACGATCTCGATGCGTTCACGACCTTGCTGAAGCGCGAGGGCACGCTTTGCCTCGTCGGCGTGCCCGAGCACGCGCACCCGAGCCCGAACGTAGGCCCGCTGATCTTCAAGCGCCGCGCGCTCGCGGGCTCGCTGATCGGAGGTCTCGCCGAGACTCAGGAGATGCTCGATTTCTGCGCCGAGCACGGCATCGTCTCGGAGATCGAGATGATTCCGATCCAGAAGATCGACGAGGCTTACGACCGGATGCAGAAGAGCGACGTGAAGTATCGGTTCGTGATCGACAATACGTCACTCGCGGCGTGACGCACTGACCGATCCCGTTAGCCGCGCCTTTCCCTCTTCCGCTTCGCGGAGAGGTCATGATCTCCTTCTCCCGCTTGCGGGAGAAGGTGCCGGCAGGCGGATGAGGGAAATCTTGGTACGTCATCTCGAGTTTGCCCTCACCCGCGCCTTCGGCGCGATCCCGGATCAAGTCCGGGGGCAGGCTCTCTTCCGCAAGCGGGAGAGGTGAAAACTGAGATTCGACGCTAATAGGTCGCGGCAGCAACAGCGCTCGAGCCGCGCGTACCCTACCCCTTCCTTCCTCGCAGGCGCGGAAACGGAAACACGAAGAGAGCGACGCACAACGCGACGGCCGCGAGCCAGCGCACGCCCGCGAAGGCTCGCGCATCGCGGAGAAAATCGCCGATCCCCGGCAATGCGCCGGACATCGCGCCTGCGATCGCCGTGCCGAGTGCGAACACAGCAATGAGAACGAACAACATGAAACGCTCGAACGGCGCGAGAAACGAATCGTCGCGTCGGGCATTCTTCTCCACGCTCCGCGCGACGCGCATCGCGAAATCGGGCGGCAGCACCAGACGCGGCAGCGCGTCGAGCGCACGCATGACCTCGCGATAGCGAAGCGCCAGCGGATCATCGCCATCGGAACGCTCGCGTGCGCGCTCCTGCGCCGCCCATTCGCGCTGTTCGGTTTCGTCGAAACGATGTCCGCTGCTCATGCGTCGGCTCCCAGTCGCGCCTCCAGCATCTCGCGAAGCTGCCGGCGCGTGCGG
>DASZWL010000367.1:0-1534 GCA_035546695.1 Rhodanobacteraceae bacterium
GATCAGCGCGGCTTTCGCGAGCGAGGCATGCGCGACGATGAGGCGGTCGAATGGATCGCGCGTGAAGCCCCAGGCCAGCGATTCGGCGGCGACTTCCGAGAAGCGCTCGCCGGCGACGCGGATGTCGAGATTCTCCGCAAGGCCGGACGCGACCGCTCTCGCGCCTTCGCGCAGGCGACGAATTTCGTGGAGCAGCTCGATCTCGAGCAGCACGGCCGGCGAGATCGTCACTTCGCCGCGATCGATCGCGCGCCGTGCCTCGGGCCCAAGACCGCGCGTGTGGCCTTCATAGAGGCCGACCGCGATGTGCGTGTCGAGCATGATCACTTGCGCGTTTTCCGTCTCGGCTTCTTGGACCCGTACGTCGCTTCCGGCTCGGCGACGCGCAGAAGCTCGCCGCTCCACTCCGCCGGCGACTCGTGCGGATCGAGCGGCGGTCCGACGACGATATCGCGCTCGACGAGCCGCGCGAGGCGTCCTTTTTTTTCGATTGCGACGGTCTCTTCCCGTACGAGCCGCAGGCGCACGCCGTTCCGCACGATCAGGAGGGGCTCGCCTGACTCGACGACCCGATCGGCGAGCTCGAACAATCGCTGGCGAAGCTCGGTGAGGGAAATCGAGGCACTCATCGCACGGATCTTGTATGTACGTACGTACGTTACCCGTTTTTTTCCATGAGTGCAAACCCAACGCCGTTTGCGAGATCGACGAATCCCGGGAACGACGTCGCGACGTTCGCGCAATCGCCGACCGTCACCGCGTCCGCCGCAACGAGGCCCGCGACCGCGAAGCTCATCGCGACGCGATGATCGCCGCGACTCTCGATGCGGTCGCCGCGCAGCGCGCCGCCTTCGATGACGGCGCCGTCGGGCATCTCCGCAACTCGGATTCCGAGCGCGCGGAGCCCTTCGGCCATCGTCGCGATGCGGTCGGATTCCTTGACGCGAAGCTCGGCCGCGTCGCGAATCGTCGTCGTGCCTTCGGCGGCGGCAGCGGCGATGAAGAGGATCGGAAACTCGTCGATCATGTCGGCCACGTACCCGACCGGCACGTCGATGCCGCGAAGTCGCGAATGGCGCACGACGAGATCGGCAACGACTTCGCCGTCTCGCTCGCGACGCGCACTCTCGCGGATGTCCGCGCCCATCGCTTGCAGCACGTGCAGCAGGCCGATGCGACGCGGATTGAGGCCGACTCCGCGCAGCACGAGCTCCGAGCCCTCCACGAGCGTCGCAGCAACGATGAAGAAAGCAGCCGACGAGAAATCGGCCGGCACTTCGATCGCGGTTGCGCGCACGCGATGGCCGCCGGCGAGTTTCGCGCGGCCCGGCGCGAAATCGATCGGCCAGCCGAATGCGGCGAGCATGCGCTCGGTGTAGTCCCGCGTCGGATGCGGCTCGCGCACGTCGGTCGTGCCGCTCGCGCGCAAACCGGCCAGCAGCACGGCCGATTTCACCTGCGCGCTCGCGATCGGCAGATCGTAGGCGATTCCGTGCAACGCGCGGCCGCCGCGAATGCGAAGCGGAGGCAGACC
>DASZWL010000368.1:0-3507 GCA_035546695.1 Rhodanobacteraceae bacterium
ACAGGAAGGACGTCGCCGATCCGATCTTCCACGGCGGGTTCGATCCGTAGCGACTTGGCATGGCGGCACTCGTGGAATGCGATCGTCCCCCGCTCGCGTTCCCTTGCCATCACATCGTCGTCCCCGCGAAAGCGGGGACCCCGTGACTTTTTTATATGCATCCAAGGCGCTGAATTCCCGCTTCCGCGGGAACGACGGCAGGCGGATTCATGGCAAGCCACGTTAGCTTCCGGCGACCGTGCGGCCTCCGGCGACGACGCGGCTCGCAAGCGCTCCGCCGATCCAGTAGCAAAGATCGGCGGGGCGCTCGATGTTCCAGACGACGAAATCCGCGCGCTTGCCGACCGCGAGCACGCCGCGGTCGTCGAAGCCGAGCGCGCGCGCCGCGTTGACCGTCGCGCCGCGCAGCGATTCCTCGGGAGTGAGGCGAAACAGCGTGCACGCCATGCTCATCGCGAGCCGCAGCGAGAGCAGCGGCGACGTGCCGGGATTGAGATCGGTCGCGATCGCGATCGGCACGCCGGCATCTCGAAATTTCCCGATCGGCGGCAATTTCGTCTCGCGAAGCGCGTAATACGCGCCGGGCAGCAGCACGGCGACGGTGCCTTGAGCCGCCATCGCGCGCACGCCGTTGTCGCTCGCGTGCTCGAGATGCTCGGCCGAGCGCGCGCCGAACGAAGCCGCGAGCGCCGCGCCGCCGAGGTCGGAGAGCTGGTCCGCGTGCAGCTTGACCGGAAGGCCAAGCTCTCGCGCGCGCTCGAACACGCGGCGCGTTTCTTCCGGCGAGAACGCGATGCGCTCGCAAAACGCATCGACCGCATCGGCGAGGCCTTCGCGCGCGATCGCCGGCAGGATCGTCGCGCAGATCTCGTCGATATACGCATCGCTACGTCCGACGAACTCCGGCGGCAACGCGTGCGCGGCGAGCAGCGTCGTGCTGACGCCGATGCCGAGCGCCTCGCCGATGCGACGTGCGACGCGCAGCATGCGACGCTCGCTGTCGAGATCGAGGCCGTAGCCGGACTTGATCTCGATCGTCGTGACGCCGTCGGCGACGAGCGCGCGCGCGCGCGGCAGCGATTGCGCGAACAGCGCATCCTCGTCCGCCTCGCGCGTCGCGCGCACGGTCGAGAGGATGCCGCCGCCGGCCTTCGCGATGTCCTCGTAGCTCGCGCCGCCGAGGCGCTGCTCGAACTCGGCCGCGCGATCGCCGCCGAACACGAGATGCGTGTGGCAATCGACGAGGCCGGGCGTGATCCACGCGCCAGCGGCCGATCGCAATTCGCGCGCGAGCGTTTCCGGCGCGCCCGGAAGCTCGTCCATCGGCCCCGCGAACGCGATCCTGCCGTCGCGCCAGCCGAGCGCGGCACGGTCGATCGCGCCGTAGGGTTCGCCGTTCGCGCTCATCGTCGCGAGACGGCAGTCGAGCAGCAGCGAATCCCAGCGTTGCGTCATCTCGGATCGTTTTCCTTGTCGGTGGTCGGCGCGATGGATGTGTCGGCGATCTCCGGCGCGCGCGAATGCTCGAATTCCGCGATCAGCCGATCGGCGAACGCGCGATAGACCGGCTTCGGAGAAACGAGCGAAGCCACGCCGCGCGACAGCAGGCAGACCGCCATCAGCGGAATCACGACGTTCTGGTTCGCCGTCAGCTCGAGCGAGATCACGGCCGCCGTGATCGGAGCCTGAGTGACGCCGGAGAGAAAAGAGGCCATGCCGAGCAGCACGATCGCCGACGCGTCCGTCGCGGGCAGGAATCCCGCGAGCGTGTGTCCCATGCCGGCGCCCACCGCGAGCGCCGGCGAGAAGATGCCACCTGGAATGCCGGCCCAGTACGAAAGGATGTTCGCGCGATACGCGAAATTGCTGGCTTGCGCGAACGCGATCGCCGCGAGGCCGACGAGAATTCCGCCGGTCCAGAGCGCCGCGCGGCGCTGCCACTGCGCCGGCGCGAAGAAGTCGTGCCCGAGCAGCGCCTTGATGCGCGTGCGGGATTCGTTCGCGTCGGGCGCCTGCATCGCGCGATTATTGCAAACCGCCATCGCGTATGGCGCGTGCGCGCGAAGACCGGCGCTGGAAACGCGTCGCGCCGGCCGCTAGCCTTGCGGATCGCAAGGAGGAATCGATGCCGCATCGACGGATTCACGCCGATCACGCCTGGCTCGGGCAGGGTTTTTCCGCCGACGTCGCGTTCGATCTCGAAGAGGGACGCATCGCCGGCGTCGGCGCGCGAAGCCATACCGCCGATCTCGCGGCTCGCTACGTGCTGCCCGGCATGCCGAACCTCCACTCGCACGCGTTCCAGCGCGCGATGGCCGGGCTCGCCGAGCGCCAGTCGCATTCCGAGGACAGCTTCTGGACCTGGCGCGAAGTCATGTACGCGTTCGCCGGACGCATCGGCCCCGACGACCTGCGCGCGATCGCGGCGCAGCTCTATGTCGAAATGCTGAAGGCGGGTTACACGCAGGTCTGCGAATTCCACTATCTGCATCACCAGCCCGACGGCCGGCCGTACGCCGATCCCGCGGCGATGTCGTTCGCGCTGATCGAAGCCGCGCATGAGGCCGGCATCGGCATCACGCTGCTGCCGACGCTGTACATGAGCGGCGGGTTCGACGGACGCCCGCTCTCGGAGCGGCAGCGGCGATTCGGTTTCGATCTCGACGGCTATCTGCGCCTGCTCGATCGCCTGGTCGCGCTCGAATCGCCGCTCGTGCGCGTCGGCATCGCGCTGCACTCGCTGCGCGCGGTTCCCGAGGCTGCGATGCGCGAAGTGCTCGAATCAGGTCTCGCGCGCGATCGTCCGATCCACATCCATGTCGCCGAGCAGATCGGCGAAGTGCAGGACTGCCTCGCGATCCGCAACGCGCGGCCGGTCGACTGGCTGCTCGATCACGCGCCGGTCGATGCGCGCTGGTGCCTCGTCCATGCGACGCATCTGAGCGAAACGGAAATGACTCGTCTCGCCGCGAGCGGCGCCGTCGCGGGACTCTGTCCGACGACCGAAGCGAATCTCGGCGACGGCCTGTTTCCATTGAAGTCGTATCTCGATGCCGACGGAAAGATCGGCATCGGATCGGACAGCCACATCTCGGTATCGGTCGTCGAGGAGTTACGCTGGCTCGAATATGGTCAACGACTCGCGACGCGGCGCCGCAACGTCAGCGCATCGCGCGCGTCGCCCGATACCGGCGAGACGCTGTTCCGCCATGCGCTCGCCGGCGGTGCGCAGGCATCGTCCGCATCGGTTGCGGCGCTGGCTGCCGGCTCGCGCGCGGATTTCGTCGTGCTCGACGACGCATCGCCGCTGCTCGCCGGCCGCGACGCGTCGAACGCGATCGACACGTGGATCTTCGCCGGGAACGCGAATCTCGTTCGTTCCGTGGTCGTTGCCGGCGAAATGGTCGTCGACGGCTTCCGGCATCGCGACGAGGATCGCATCGCGGCGCGCTATGGCGAGACCGTTCGAAGGCTCGCAGCGTCCGCCTGAATCGCGTCGACGCGGCA
>DASZWL010000369.1:0-3393 GCA_035546695.1 Rhodanobacteraceae bacterium
GGGCTCGGCTGGATCGCGGCCGTGATCTCGGCCTCGGCCGTCGTCGGCATCGCGAGCGTGCTGTTCGCTTTCATGCTCGGCGCGGCGCGGATCTGGTTCGCGCTGTCGCGCGACCGCTTGTTGCCGGGCTGGTTCGCCAAGGTGCATCCGACCTACGGCACGCCGCATCGGCCGACGATCGCGCTAGGCGTGTTCACGGCGCTTGTCGCGGGATTCTTCCCGCTCGGCGAGGTCGCCAAGCTCGTCAACATCGGCGTGCTGTCGGCATTCATCGTGATCTGCAGCTCGGTGATCCTGCTGCGCGTACGCAAACCCGACCTGCCGCGCGCGTTCAAGACGCCGTGGGTGCCGCTCGTCCCGCTCGTCGGCATCGCGAGCGTGCTGTTCGCTTTCATGCTCGGCGCGGCGCGGATCTGGTTCGCGCTGTCGCGCGACCGCCTATTGCCGGGCTGGTTCGCGAAGGTGCATCCGACCTACGGCACGCCGCATCGGCCGACGATCGCGCTCGGCGTGTTCACGGCGCTGGTCGCGGGATTCTTCCCGCTCGGCGAGGTCGCCAAGCTCGTCAACATCGGCGTGCTGTCGGCATTCATCGTGATCTGCAGCTCGGTGATCCTGCTGCGCGTACGCAAGCCCGATCTGCCGCGCGCGTTCAAGACGCCGTGGGTGCCGCTCGTCCCGCTCGTCGGCATCGCGTTCTCGATCTGGCTCCTCTCCGAGCTGGCGTGGGTGACGTGGACGGTGTTCCTGATCTGGCTCGCCGTCGGGCTCGTGATCTACTTCGGATACGGGATTCGCCACAGCAGACTCGCCGTCGGCGATTGAGCGGGCGGAGGCCTCGGCGCGACGAACGGGCGCGATCCGTGCGAAAATCCGCGTCACGCGCTCGTAGCTCAGCTGGATAGAGTACAGCCCTCCGAAGGCTGGGGTCGTGGGTTCGAATCCCGCCGAGCGCGCCATCTTCGTATAATTCCGAATTCCCTTGAGCGACCGGCTTTGCCGGTGGATCGCAGAGGTATTTCTCGTGAGCAGCCCCGTCACTTCGACCGATCGCACGTTCCTCAAGCACTTCGCGATGCTGATCGGCTTTCTCGCCGTCGTCGCGATCCTCCTGATGTTCCTCGGCGCGCACATCTACGCGAGCCATCCGCCGGAGCAGAGCCCGAAGGCGGCCGAAACCGTCACCAAGCGCATCGAGCCGGTCGGCGCCGTCTACGCGGGCGACACCGGGCGCGCGGCGATGCAGGCGGCGCAGGAAGCGGCGAAGGCCGCGGCGGCCTCGCAGGTCGCTTACGGCGGCACGACCGACGGCAAGACGATCTTCGGCAATCTCTGCCACAGCTGCCACGAGACCGGCGCCGGCGGCGCGCCGAAGATCAGCGACAAGGCGGCTTGGGCGCCGCGCGTCGCCGAAGGGCTCGACACGCTGGTCAAGCACGCGATCGACGGATACACCGGCAAGAGCGGCATCATGCCGCCGAAGGGCGGCAATCCCGCGCTGACCGACGAGCAGATCAAGGCGACCGTCGACTGGATGTTCGATCAGGTGAAGTGACGAGCTTGCGCATGGATTCCAGAACGCCGCCTTCGGGCGGCGTTCGCGTTTAGGGAATGTCGTTTCGCTTATCGGCATCGCGCAGAAGCTCCGCGCCTCGCGCTTCGGCGAACGCGCGAAGGTCCGGAAAGAACGCATCGAACCGCTGCTGCAACGATGCGCGTCGCGCGACGAGCACCGGCAACGCATCGTCGAGCGGATTCGCGCGCGACAGCCGGCGCGACATGCCGCGCAGCGCGTCGCCGATCGCGGACGTCTCGCGGTACGCGGCCGGAAGATCATGTGCTTCGAGATAGGCGATGAATCCCCGCATCCGCTCGGGCACGATTGTGGCGTCGCCCGAAAGCATTGCGCGGACGCGTAGCGAGAACGCGTCCAGCTCTCCTTCGCCGTGCTCCGCCCATTGCCGCGCGAGCAGATGATCGAACCAGACGTCGATCAGGATCCCCGCATAGCGTCGGAACGGCGGATCGAACAGCTCGCGCGCCGCGCTGATCTCGCGATGCGCGTCGGTGAACGCATCGACGGAGCGATGCAACGCGATTCCGGCGCGCACGCGCTCGGGCAAAGCAGGGTCGATCGCGCCGCGCACGAAATCGCCGATCGCGCTGCCGAGCATGAGCCCGGAATCCGGAGCGGCGAGCAGCGCATGCGCGAGAAGATTCATCGGAAAGCACGTCGGGAGCGCGGGCGTCCACGCTATCATTGACGCGATGAAGCCGCGCGATGCCGATGCGCTGCCGCCGTTTCCGGCGGCAGCGGCGAGTTTGCTGCTGCCGGGTCCGGCCGGAGCGATCGAGCTCGCCTGCGCGCTGCCCGAGCGCGAGCCGCGCAACGGCGTCGCGATCATTTGTCATCCGCATCCGCTGCAAGGCGGCACGATGTTCAACAAGGTCGTGACGACGCTCGAGCGCGCGCTCGGCGAGCTCGGCCTTGCGACCGTGCGTTTCAATTTCCGCGGCGTCGGCCGTTCGGAAGGCGAGCACGACGAAGGCCGCGGCGAAAGCGACGATCTCGCCGCGGTCGCCGCGTGGGTCCGTCGCGAAAAGCCCGATGCCGCGCTCTGGCTCGCCGGCTTCTCGTTCGGCAGCTACGTCGTCCTGCGCGCCGCGCCGACGCTCGCGCCGTCGCAGGTGATCCTGATCGCACCACCGGTTGGACGCTGGGATTTCTCGACGATCGAGTGGCCGACATGTCCCGTCCTGATCGTGCAGGGCGACGAAGACGACATCGTCGATCCGCAGGCGGTCCGCGAATGGGCCGCGCAGCAGGAGCCGTCGCCGACGTTCGTGCGCATGCCGGAGACGGGCCATTTCTTCCATCGGCGCCTGATCGACTTGCGCGGCGCGGTGCGCAACGGCGTGCGCGACAACCTTCCGCCGTTCGTCTCGTGAGCTCCAGCGACGCGGTTTTGCGCTCGCCGAGCGAGCGTTACCTCGCCGGCGTCGCGGCCGGCGAATGGCAGGATGATCCCGCGCAATGCGCCGCGCTCGTCGAACTCGACCGGCTCTGGCGCGAGCTCGTCGAAGCGTCGTCGCCATCGTTCTGGCGGCGCCTGCGCGGCCGCGCCGAGACGCCGCGCGGCGTCTATCTTTGGGGACCCGTCGGACGCGGCAAGACGTTTCTCTGCGATCTCCTTCTCGATGCGCTGCCGCCGCGCCTTGCGAGCGGAAGCGACGATCGCGACGGCAGGCGCCACGTGCATTTCCATCGCTTCATGCAGGACGTCCACGCATCGCTGCGCTCTCTCGAAGGCCGCGCGAATCCGCTCGAAGAAGTCGCGGCGCGCATCGCGGATGCATCGCGCGTGCTCGTGCTCGACGAGTTCATCGTCGGCG
>DASZWL010000370.1:0-3267 GCA_035546695.1 Rhodanobacteraceae bacterium
TGACCGACCACGTGCACGAGCGCGAGGCCGCGCGTCGTCTCGGCATACCGGTCGAGTTCATGCCGCACGTCGCGCCGCATTTCCGTGGTATCACGCTGACCGCGAATTTATGGCTCCGGAACGCGACGACGCGCGACGCGATCGTCGAGCGCTATCGCAATTTCTATGCAAGCGATGCGCTCGTGCACGTCGTCGACGAGGCGCCGTGGGTCAGTCGCATCGCGCATCGACATCACGCGGAGATCGGCGGCTTCGCGATCGCGCCGGGCGGCCGGCGAGTCGTCGTCGTCGCGACGCTCGATAATCTCCTGAAGGGCGCGGCGACGCAGGCGATGCAGAATCTCAATCGCGCGCTCGGCTACGACGAGCTCGCGGGCATTCCGATCGAACTGGCGGCCGACGACTTGCAGTAATTTCCGGAGTATCGATGCGACTTTCCCGCTACTTCCTTCCGCTGCTCAAGGAAACGCCGGCCGAGGCGCAGATCGTCTCGCATCGACTGATGCTGCGCGCCGGCATGATCCGGCAGGAAGCCGCCGGCATCTATGCCTGGCTACCGCTCGGCCTCGCCGTGCTGAAGAACATCGAGCGCATCGTGCGCGACGAGATGAATCGCGCCGGCGCGATCGAGCTGTTGATGCCGACATTGCAGCTCGCCGACCTCTGGCGCGAAAGCGGCCGTTACGACGCGTACGGTCCCGAGATGTTGCGCATCCGCGATCGTCACGATCGCGAGTTGTTGTACGGGCCGACCAACGAGGACATGATCACCGGGATCTTCCGCGCCTCGGTGCGCTCGTACCGCGACCTGCCGCTGAACCTCTATCACATGCAATGGAAATTTCGCGACGAACAGCGCCCGCGCTTCGGCGTCATGCGCGGCCGCGAGTTCCTGATGAAGGACGCGTACTCGTTCGATCTCGACGAAGCCGGTGCGCGGCGCTCGTACCAGCGCATGTTCGTCGCGTACCTTCGCATCTTCGCGCGCATGGGTCTCAAGGCGATCCCGATGCGTGCCGAGACGGGGCCGATCGGCGGCGATCTCTCGCATGAGTTCCTCGTGCTCGCGAAGACCGGCGAGTCGGCCGTGTTCTGCGACCGGCGCGTGCTCGACCTGCCGGTGCCCGCCGAGGATATCGACTACGACAGCGATCTCGCGCCGATCGTGGAGCAATGGACCGCGCCGTACGCGGCGACGTCGGACGTTCACGACGCGGCGCGCTTCGAGAACGAAGTGCCCGAATCCGAGCGCGTCGAGACGCGAGGCATCGAAGTCGGTCAGGTGTTCTACTTCGGCACGAAGTATTCGCAGCCGATGCGCGCGCTCGTGACCGGGGCCGATGGCGTCGAGCGCCCCGTTCATGGCGGCTCGTATGGCATCGGAATCTCGCGACTCGTCGGCGCGATCATCGAGGCGAGCCACGACGAGTCCGGCATCGTCTGGCCGGAGCCGGTCGCGCCGTTCAAGGTCGGGCTCGTCAACCTGAAACCCGGCGACGGAGCAACCGACGCCGCTTGCGAGACGCTCTATGCACGTCTTCGCGGTGCGGGCTTCGAGGTGCTTTACGATGACACTCGGGAGCGCGCCGGAGTGAAGTTCTCGACGATGGACCTGATCGGCATGCCATGGCAGCTCGTCGTCGGCCCGCGTGGTCTCGCGAGCGGAACCGTCGAGCTCAAGCGGCGCGCGAGCGGCGAGCGCTTCGAGTTGCCGGCGAGCAGCGTTCCGGCGAAGCTCGTGGAGCTTTCACGATGAGCGATCTTCTCTGGCAGAAATCGGGCATCGCAGTCGACCCACGCATCATGCGCTTTCTCGCCGGCGACGATGTCGTGCTCGATCGCGAGTTCTTCGTACACGACATCGCGGCGAGCAAGGCACACGTCGCGGGGCTCGCGCGCATCGGCATCCTTGGCGCCGACGAGGCGACGGCGCTCGATCGCGAGCTCGATGCGCTGGCCAGCGATTTCGAAGCCGGACGCTTCGTGCTCGACGATCGTTACGAGGACGGCCACTCCGCGATCGAGGCGCGCCTCGTCGAGCGGCTCGGCGACGCCGGGCGCAAGGTGCACACGGGCCGTAGTCGCAACGATCAGATTCTCGTCGCGACGCGGCTCTGGCTGAAGGCGAAGCTCGCGATCCTCTTCGATACGTCGCGCGCGATCGCGCATGCATGTCTCGATCGAGCTGCGAGCGA
The DNA here is from genome assembly GCA_035546695.1 of Rhodanobacteraceae bacterium. Taxonomy (GTDB): domain Bacteria; phylum Pseudomonadota; class Gammaproteobacteria; order Xanthomonadales; family Rhodanobacteraceae; genus Dokdonella_A. Next base: position 2,196 of record DASZWL010000370.1, read on the forward strand.
AACGCTGCCGATGCCGGGCTACACGCACTTGCAGCGTGCGGTCGTCTCGTCGACGGCGCTCTGGTTCGCGGGTTTCGCCGAAGCGTTCATCGACGATGCGATCCGCGCGCGCGACACGCTAGCATGGATCGACGCAAATCCGCTCGGCACGGCGGCGGGTTACGGCGTCAACCTGCCGCTCGATCGCGACGGGCCGACGCAGGCGCTCGGTTTCGCGCGCGTGCAGCTCAATCCAGTTTACGCGCAGCTTTCGCGCGGCAAGTTCGAGATCGCCGCGCTCGACGCGCTCGGCGCCGCGACGCTCGACCTGCGCCGGCTCGCCTGGGATCTTTCGCTGTTCACGAGTGCCGAATTCGGTTTCGTCGAGCTGCCGTCCGAATATACGACCGGCAGCTCGATCATGCCGAACAAGCGCAATCCCGATGTCGTAGAGCTGATGCGCGCGACGCATGCGAGCGTGGCAGCGGCGCGCGTCGAGATCGAGCAATTGCTGTCGTTGCCTTCGGGCTATCAGCGCGATCTCCAGTTCAGCAAGGGATCGATCGTTCACGGCTTCTCGCGCGGGCTCGCGGCACTCGCGCTCGTGCCCGACCTCGTTGCGCGCTTTTCGTGGAACGCTGGCCGGATGCGAGATGCGATCGAGTCGTCGATGTATGCGACCGATGTCGCGATCGAGCAAGCGGCTGCGGGTGTTCCGTTTCGCGATGCTTACCGGCACGCCGCCGAAGCGGCTTCGGAGGCGGGTTCGGGTCGTTCGCCGGAGGCGAGTCTTGCGGCGAGGGTGTCGCCGGGGGCAGCAGGGGATCTTCGGCTCGAGGTGTTGAGGGGGAGATTGGCCACGCTCGGATGATGTGGCGGGGTCGGCGCGCGCCCATGGGCGCGCGAGCACATTCTTTTCCTTCTCCCGCTTGCGGGAGAGGGGCAGGGTGAGGGCGCTCTGGGTTCGCCGTTTCGTGTTGTGGTTTTCTTTCGATCTTAGACGTTGACGCGAAAACCGACTCACGTCCGTGTGGGTCTTGCCGGCCATCCTGGCCGGCGCGTGACTTTCTCTTGCTCGTGCAAGAGAAAGTCA
>DASZWL010000371.1:0-1933 GCA_035546695.1 Rhodanobacteraceae bacterium
CGGTTCTGCAGGCCGCGAAGGAAGTCCCGCACGCGGCCGATCGGGGAAGGTGTCGCGTTCAAGCGCTCGCTCGCTGCCGTCGCTGACGCCATCCTAGCAGCCGGGCCGGAAGCGCCGTCGCGGCGGATCGACGCTCCGCCGCGCCGTTATGCGAATCGCGCATCATTCGCCACGTACGGCCGGCGTGCGACGGAAACCCATATGTCATACTTCGGTCGCCTCGCCGGATCCGACGACGCGTGCCGACCCGCATAACCCCCCTTCCGCTGACCGCCTTCACCGCGACATCGACGCTCGGCCGCGGCCGCGCGGCGCACGCGGCCGCGCTGCGCGAGGGCCGTGGCGGCCTCCGGCCGAACGATTTCACGCACGTGCCGCTGCCTTGCGCGATCGGGCGCGTCGCCGGGCTCGAAGAGGCGCCGCTGCCGCCCGAGCTCGCCGAGTACGACTGCCGCAACAACCGGCTCGCATGGCTCGGCCTCACCGCCGACGGCTTTCTCGACGCGGCCCGCGCGTGCATCGCGCGTCGCGGCGCGGATCGCGTCGCGCTCGTCGTCGGCACGTCGACGTCGAGCATCGGCGCGACCGAGGAAGGTTATCGGACGCTCGACGACGGACGCTTGCCGGCAGAGATCCGCCGTCCGGTGCTGCACACGCCGCATTCGCCGGGACTTTTCCTTCAGGCCGTGCTCGGCACGCAGGGACCCTGCCTCACGGTCGCGACCGCGTGCTCGTCGAGTGCGAAGATCTTCGCGAAGGCCGAGCGCATGATCCGCCTCGGCATCGTCGATGCGGCGATCCTCGCCGGCGTCGACACGTTGTGCGAGAGCGTGCTGTTCGGCTTCAACGCGCTCGAGCTCGTCTCGCCGGAGCCGTGCCGACCGTTCGATCCCGCGCGACGCGGCATCTCGATCGGCGAGGCGGCCGGTTTCGCGCTGATCGAGCGCGACGGCGATGCGAATGCGTTGCGGCTCGTCGGTTACGGCGAATCGTCCGACGCGCATCACATGTCGACGCCGCATCCCGAAGGACTCGGCGCGCGTCTCGCGCTCGCCGATGCGCTCGCGCGCGCGGGGCTTGCGCCTTCCGACGTCGACTACATCAATCTGCACGGCACCGCGACGCTGAAGAACGACGAGGTCGAAGCGGCCGTGATCGCCGGCGCATTCTCCGAGACGCTGCGTGCGAGCTCGACGAAAGGCTTCACCGGCCACACGCTCGGCGCGGCCGGCATCCTCGAAGCCGTCATCACGCTCACGGCAATGGCCGAAGGCTTCGTGCCGGCGACGCTCAACTCGCTCGCGAGCGAGCCGGTCTGCGCCACGCAGCTTGCGCTCGCTCCCGAGACGCGCGAGATCCGCGTCGCGCTCAGCAATTCGTTCGGCTTCGGCGGCAGCAACTGCACGCTCGCGTTCGCGTCGGGGACCCGACACTAGGCATGGATGCGCTGATCGTGCACGTCGACGGCATCGGTTTCTGGGCGCCCGGCCTCGCGGACTGGTCCGCGTTCTCGCGCGCCGTCGAGTACGACGATTTCGCGTTGCCGGAAACACGACCGCGCCCTTCGCCCGGAGCGTTGCCGCCGGCCGAGCGTCGACGCGCGCCGGAGCCGGTGCTGATCGCGAGCGAAGCCGCGGGCCAGGCCGTCGCGATGGCCGCATGCGACGCGTCGACGATCGCTTCGGTGTTCGTATCGACGCACGGCGATCTCGCGATCACCGACGAGATGTGCGCGACGCTCGCCCGCGATCCGCGCGAGCTTTCGCCGACGCACTTCCACAACTCCGTGCACAACGCACCGGCCGGTTACTGGACCGTCGCCGCGCGCTGCCATGCGCCGGCGACCGCGATCAGCGCCGAGCGCGCGAGCTTCGCGGCGGGCCTCGTCGAAGCCGCGGTCGAAGTCGCGGCCGAAGGCGAGCCCGTGCTGCTC
>DASZWL010000372.1:0-4694 GCA_035546695.1 Rhodanobacteraceae bacterium
ATGTTGAGATCGCGCTGCGTGTTCTCGATGACCTTCGCGGCCTCGGCGACGCGGATGCTCGATGCCTTGTGCGTTCCGGCCGTGACGACGCGCCGATACAGCGCGTCGACGAAGTCGGCGGCTTCCGGCGTCGAGCCCGACGTCACTTTCGTGATCGTCTCGAGCCGATGCTGCTTGTCGCCGGGATTGATGCGCTCGGGGCTGTAACCCGCGTAGAAATCGACGTTGTACTTGAGCCCGGATTCGCGCTCGATGATCGGCACGCAGACTTCCTCGGTCGCGCCGGGATAGACGGTCGACTCGAACACGACGACACCGCCGGGGCGGATCGCCTTGCCGACCGTGCGGCTTGCCGATTCGAGCGGCGAGAGATCGGGCCGCTTGGCGTCGTCGATCGGCGTCGGCACCGTGACGATGAAGACGTTGCACGCGCGAAGGTCGGCGGGATCGGCGGTGACCTCGAGATACTTCGCCGACTTCAGCTCGTCCGCCGAAGTCTCGAGCGTATGGTCGCGATGCTCGCGAAGCTCGGCGATGCGCGCCTGGTCGATGTCGAATCCGACCGTCGGCAGCTGGCGGCCGAAGCCGACCGCGAGCGGCAGGCCGACATAGCCTAGGCCGATCACGGCGACATGCGTCTCGTCGGCGCGGGGCAGGGCAGCAGCGGGCATCGCGGACTCCGGATTCGACGGGCCGCAAAGTCTAGCAAGAGCCCGTGCATTCGGAGTGGAAAATCGCGACGTTCCGGCCTAGGCAAGCCGCGAGTCCCGTGCTTGACTTCCATGATCGGAACGTCGGGGGAACCGCCATGCGCTTTCTCGTTCTGCTGCTCAGTGCATCGATCGCGCTCGACGCCGCGGCGGCGTCTTCCGAACGCAACGACGAGATCCTGATCCAGAGCATCGCGTCCGGCGCGCAGAAGGTCGCGACAGAGGCGGATGGAAGCACGCGCGCCGAATACTCGTACAACGATCGCGGCCGCGGCGATCACATCGTCGCGACCTGGAAGCTCGATGCGGCCGGAATCCTCGTCGAATACGCCGGCAGCGGCAACGACTACATGAAAGCACCGGTCGACGAGCGCTTCACGCTCAAGGACGGCAAGGCCGTCTGGAAGAACCGCACCGAAGACGGCACCCAGTCGATCGCGGCGCCGGCCTTTTACGTGCCGACGAACGCGCCGCCGGAAATCTACGGCGTGCTCGCGCGTGCGTTGCTGAAAGCTCCGAACCATACGCTCTCGCTGCTGCCGGCCGGAGAGGCGCATCTCGAAGCCGCCGGCACGGCGACCGTCGGCGGCAAGGCGCTCGACGAATATCTGATCTCGGGCCTCGGCTTCACGCCACAGCCGATCTGGCTCGATCGCGACGGCAACACCGCGGCGATCGTCTCGGGCTGGATCTCGATCATTCCGAAAGGCGGTGGCAGCGACGTCGCGACGCTCGCGGCGGCGCAGGACACGGCCGAGAACGAGCGTTCGGCGCGCCTCGCTCGCGAGCTCGCGCACGCGCCGAAGGGCGATCTCGTGATCCGCGACGCGCGCCTGTTCGACCCGCGCGATCTGTCGGTGACCGACCACACGAGCGTGCTCGTGCGCGGCGAGCGCGTCGTGCGCATCGCGCCCGACGGCGATCTCAAGGACGCGTCGGCCGACGCCGAGATCATCGACGCGCACGGCCGTTTCCTCATGCCGGGACTCTGGGACTGCCATCAGCATTTCAGCGACGTCGATGGCCTGCTCGACATCGCGAACGGCGTGACGAGCGCGCGCGACATGGCCAACGACACCGACGCGTTCCTGAAGCGCGTCGCGCGCTTCGACGCCGGCACCGAGATCGGGCCGCGCGTGCTGAAGAGCGGCATCATCGACGGCACCGGCGAGCTCGCCGGCCCGACGAAGATGCGCGTCGACACGGCCGCACAGGCGATCGAAGACGTCGACTGGTACGCCGATCACGGCTACGTGCAGATCAAGATCTATTCGTCCGTAAAACCCGAGCTCGTTCCCGTCATCGCCGACCGTGCGCACGAGCGCGGCCTTCGCGTCAGCGGGCACGTTCCGGCGTTCATGTCCGCGCGGCAGTTCGTCGAAGGCGGCGCCGACGAGATCCAGCATCTCAACTTCATCGAGCTCAACTTCCTCTGGCCCGAGGTGCAGGAGACGCGCAACCGCGACCGCTTCATCAAGGTCGCCGAGCACGCACGCGAGTTCACTCCGGAAAACCCGAAGGTGCGAGAGTTCATCGCGTTCCTGAAGCGCCATCACACGGTGCTCGATCCGACGATGGGCGCGTTCGAAGGCCTCTTCGCCGGCGATCCGGCCAAGCCGACGCCGGGCCTCGAGACGATCGCTTCGCGTTTTCCGCCGCAGATCCGCCGCTCGCTGCTGAGCGGTGCGCTCGAAGTGCCCAAAGGAAAGGAAGACGCTTACCGCGAGGCGTTTCCGTCGATGCTGAAGCTGTTGAAGGCGATCCACGACGCCGGCATCACGATCGTCCCCGGCACCGACGGTCTTGCCGGCTACATGCTGCATCACGAGCTCGAGCTCTACGTCGAAGCCGGCCTCGCGCCGGCTGAGGTGCTGCGCATCGCGACGCTGACGCCCGCGCTCGTGATGGGCGTCGACGGGGCAAGCGCGGAACGATCCAGCCCGGCAAGTACGCCGACATGGTGCTTGTCGATGGCGATCCGACGAAGAACATCTCCGACATCCGCAACGTGACGACCGTGCTGAAGGGCGGTCGCGTCTACGATCCGGCGGCGATCGAGAAAGCGCTCGGCATCGCGCCGCGCACGCGACGCTGAAGCATGCTCTGTCGCCGGGATCTATTGGCCCCCTCTCCCGCTTGTGGGAGAGGGCTGGGGTGAGGGCAAGCTGGTACGACGTATCGATGCGATCATTTTCGCTACGTCGCCTCGCGAACGTCGTTGCCGCTCAGCCCGACTTCTTCGGCCGCTGCCAGCCCGGAACCGTCGTCTGCCGCGCGCGGCCGAGCGTCAGCTCGCCGGCCGGTGCTTCCTTGTTGATGACCGATCCCGCGCCGATCGTCGCGTCCTTGCCGACGCGCACCGGCGCGACCAGCGAGGTGTTCGAGCCGATGAAGGCGCCGTCCTCGACGATGGTCGCGTGCTTGCTCGCGCCGTCGTAATTGCAGGTGATCGTGCCGGCGCCGATGTTGACGTCGGCGCCGATCTCGGCGTCGCCGAGATACGTGAGATGGTTTGCCTTCGAGCGCTCGCCGAGCCGCGCTTTCTTCGTCTCGACGAAATTGCCGATGTGCACTCCGGCGGCGAGCTCGGTGCCGGGCCTGAGGCGCGCGAACGGTCCGATGTCGCACGGGCCGTGCGTGACGACGCCGTCGAGGTTCGAGTGCGAGTGAACGACCGTTCCCGCCGCGAGCGTCGAATTCCGGATGCGGCAGTACGGTCCGATGCGCACGTCGTCGCCGAGCTCGACGAGCCCTTCGAGGATCACGTCGATGTCGATCTCGACGTCGCGCCCGACGCGCACGTCGCCGCGAATGTCGAAGCGCACCGGATCGGCGAAGCGCACGCCCGCCATCGCGAGCGTCGTCGCGCGTAGGCGCTGGTAGAGCCGCTCGAGCGCAGCGAGCTGCCAGGCATCGTTCGCGCCGAAGACTTCCTGCGGATTGATGCAGAGCGTCGCCTCGGCCGGCTCGCCCTCGTCGTTCGCCTGCGAGAAGATGTCGGTGAGGTAATACTCGCGCTGCGAATTCTCATCGGTCAGGTTGTTGATCCAGACGCGCAGCCGCCGGGCGTCTGCCGCGAGGATGCCCGAGTTGACCCAGGTGATCGCGCGCTGCTCGGGCGTGCAGTCTTTTTCCTCGACGATCGCGCGCACGCGGCCGATGCCGTCGCGGACGACGCGCCCGTAGCCGTACGGATTCTCGAGCTGCGTCACGAGCGCCGCGAGCGGCGTCTGCACGGCGAGCAGCTTCGACAGCGTATCGACGCGGATCAGCGGCACGTCGCCGTAGAGCACGAGCACGCTCGCATCCTCGGGCACGCCGGCCATCGCGAGGCGCACCGCATGGCCCGTGCCGAGCTGCTCGGCCTGATGCACCCAGGCGAGATCGCCGAGATCGGTCAGCGCCGCGCGAACCTGATCGCCGAGATGCCCGTAGACGAGATGGATGCGCGCCGGCTGGAGAGCGCGCGCGGTGTCGAGCACGTGCGCGAGCATCGGCCGACCGGCGAGCGGCATCAGCACCTTCGGCTTCGACGATTTCATGCGCTTGCCCTCGCCGGCGGCGAGGACGATCACGTGCAGCGGGGCGGCGGCCATATGCCTCAAGTCTCCGCGGAGGATGCGCCATTCTAGGGCATGTTTGCGGCGATCTTGCGGCGCATTCTTTTCCCCTCCCCGCTTGCGGGAGAGGTACGGTGAGGGCAAGTGGGTCGACCCACCCGCGACGTTCGCTCAAGAGTGCCCTCACGTCACCCCTCTCCCGCAAGCGGGAGAGGGAAACGCGGCAAGCGTTACGGATCGAAGCCGTTCGCGAAGATCGCGTCGGTGCGCGGGATGCGCTCGACGGCGCCGATGTCGGGAAGACCGTCGGGCACCGCGTCGCTGATGCCCGGGATCGGCACGCCGCGATCGACGAGCGGGCTCGCGGCGGTCGGCGTGAAGTCGCCGGCGGCAGCGTTCGCGAGCGCGGGGTCGGCCGAGATGC
>DASZWL010000373.1:0-2800 GCA_035546695.1 Rhodanobacteraceae bacterium
GAAACGGGCAGCCGGTATGCGGCATGGCTGCGCCGAAAGGCGCCGGCTACAATAGGCGACTTTGCCCGCCCCGGACCCGCGTGTCATGCCTGCGACCCCGCTGAACCCGACCGATCTCTACGACGTCCGCTCGCTGCTCTCGGACGAAGAGCGCATGGTGCAGGACACCGTCGCGCGCTTCACCGACGAGCGCGTGCTGCCGATCATCGGCGACTGCTTCGACAAGGGCGTCTTCCCGAAGGATCTGATTCCGGAGATGGCCGAGCTTGGCCTGCTCGGCTCGTCGCTGCCGACCGAATACGGCTGCGCCGGCATGAACGCGGTCAGCTACGGATTGATCTGCCAGGAGCTGGAACGCGGCGATTCCGGCATCCGCTCGTTCGCGTCGGTGCAGTCGTCTCTTTGCATGTATCCGATCTACGCGTACGGCAGCGAAGAGCAGAAGAAGCGCTGGCTGCCGGACATGGCGGCCGGAAAAATCATCGGCTGCTTCGGGCTCACCGAGCCGCACGGTGGCTCCGATCCCGCGAACATGAAGACGAACGCGAAGCGCGACGGCGGCGACTGGTTGCTGAACGGCGCGAAGATGTGGATCACGAACGGCAATCTCGCGCACATCGCGATCGTCTGGGCGATGACGGACGACGGCATCCAGGGCTTCATCGTCGAGAAGGATTTCAAGGGATTCACCGCGCAGGAGATCCACAAGAAGATGAGCCTTCGCGCTTCGGTCACGAGCGCGCTGTACTTCGACAACGTGCGCGTTCCGGATTCGAATCGCCTGCCGAACGTGAAGGGTCTCAAGGGTCCGCTCGGATGCCTGACGCAGGCGCGCTACGGCATCACGTGGGGGCCGATCGGCGCTGCGATCGCGTGCTTCAGCGAGGCGAACCAGTACGCGAAGGAACGCATCCTTTTCCAGCGCCCGATCGCGTCGACCCAGCTCGTTCAGCTGAAGCTCGCCGACATGGCGCGGCGGATCACGCTCGCGCAGCTTCTGTCGTTGCAGCTCGGGCGCCTGAAGGATGCCGGCAAGATGCAGCCGACGCAGGTCTCGCTCGCGAAGTGGAACAACGTGCGCATGGCGATCGACATCGCGCGCGAGGCTCGCGACATCCTCGGCGGCGCGGGCATCACGACCGAGCATTGTCCGATCCGGCATGCGCTGAATCTCGAATCGGTGATCACGTACGAGGGCACGGAGAGCGTGCATCAGCTCGTGGTCGGGCGCGAAGTGACGGGTATCAACGCGTTCTGAAAAAACCGGACAACGAAAACATCGTCGTCCCGCGAAAGCGGGGAACCTAGCGCCTTTCTTCGGCGCCGAGCGCAAAGGCACTGGGTCCCCGCTTTCGCGGGGACGACGAGGAATAGGGATGGCACCGAACAACATCCAGCTCGAAACCGAACGCCTGATCCTGCGCCTGCCGCGCATCGAGGATTTCGACGCCTATGCCGAGATGCAGGCCGACGAAGATGCCGCGCGTCACATCGGCGGCGCGCTGAAACGCGCGGCGGCGTGGCGCAAGTTCCTGCAGATGCCGGGCGCGTGGGCCGTGCAGGGTTTCGCGATGTTTTCCGTCATCGAGAAATCGAGCGGACGCTGGATCGGCCAGACCGGTCCCTGGAAGCCCGAGGGCTGGCCCGGCAACGAGGTCGGCTGGGCGTTCCATCCGTCATCCTGGGGCAAGGGTTACGCGACCGAGGCGACGGTCGCGGCCGTCGACTGGGCGTTCGCGAATCTCGACTGGAGCGAGATGATCCACTGCATCGCGCCGGCGAATCACGCTTCGCAGGCGCTCGCGCAGCGGATCGGATCGTACAAGCGCGGACCCGGCCGCCTGCCGCCGCCGTTCGAGGACGCGCCGGTCGAGATCTGGACGCAGACGCGCGAAGCGTGGCTCGAGCGTCGCACTGGGGCAAAGGCATGATCACGGTCTCCGGCTACTCGCCGTCCGGCAACTGCCACAAGCTGCGCATGCTGCTCGGCCATCTCGGCCGCGAGCATCGCTGGATCGAGATCGACAGCGCGCACGGCGCGACGCGCACGCCGGAATATCTCGCGAAGAATCCGAACGGCAAGGTGCCGATGATCGAGACCGACGACGGCCGCGTCATGGTCGAGTCGAACGCGATCCTGACCTGGCTCGCCGACGGCACGAAATACTTTGCCGGCGACGCGTGGCAGCGCGCGCAGACGCTCGCGTGGATGTTCTTCGAGCAGTACAGCCACGAGCCGTATGTCGCGGTCGCGCGCTTCATCTGCGGCTGGACGCCATTGGATTCTCCGCGACGCGTCGATCTGCCGAAGCTGCGCGAGCGCGGCGACCAGGCGCTCGGCGTCATGGAAAAGCACCTCGCGACAAACGAGTGGTTCAGCGCGACCGGGTACGGCATCGCCGATATCGCACTGTTCGGTTATACGCATTGCGCGGAGGACGGCGGGTTCGATCTCTCGCGGTATCCGAGGATCGTCGCCTGGCTCGATCGCGTGCGCGCTCAGCCGGGCTTCGTGCCGATGCCGGCGTATGCGGCAGAGAATGTCGCGCTGATCGAGCAATCGCGCGAAACTGCTTAGATTCCGTCGCCCCGGCGTAGGCCGGGGCCCAGCTTTTCCAACGAGCGAAAGGCTGGATTCCGGCCTTCGCCGGAATGACGAACGTCATATGGCCGCCATCCCAAACCCGATCCCCGCCCGCCACAGAAACGTCAACCGCGCCGAAGTCTGCGATGCGAACTTCGTCGAGTTCGTGCAGGGCTGGAGCGGCAAAGCACGTCCTGCGCCGCGTGCGGACGATCC
>DASZWL010000374.1:0-10581 GCA_035546695.1 Rhodanobacteraceae bacterium
GATCTTCGCGCTGTCGCAGTCGCATGCAGGCGATCCATACGTTCGCATCCGCGCGATTGGCGGCAGCGATCCGTCCGATCACGTGCGCAGCCAGGCATTATTCTGGATGGCGCAGATGAACGACGCGCGCGCCGCAGCCGATATCACGAGCGCGATCCGGCAGGATGCATCGTCCGAGGTTCGCGAGCAGGGCGTGTTCGCGCTTTCGCAGCTCGGCGACGGGAAAGGCGACGAGGCCTTGATCGCGCTCTTGAAAGGCGACTATCCGCGCGAGGTCAAGAAGCAGGCATTGTTCTGGCTCGGCCAATCGGGCTCGCCGCGCGCGTTGCAGTACTTCGATGCGGCGCTGACGAAATCGAAGTAGAGCGCGCACCCTCTCCCGACTTTGCTTTTCCCCTCTCCCGCCCCGCAGGAGAGGGTCGGGGTGAGGGCGATCTAGGTTCGACGCCCCACTCCGATTGCCCTCACCCTACCCTCTCCCGCAAGCGGGAGAGGGGAAGAGCGCAAGCTCTCCCGCAATCGGGAAGAAAAAAAGCGCAAGCTAAGCCATCGCAGCATCGATGCGCGCAAGTTCCACTTCACCGAGCTTCGCGACGACATCGAGCGCACCGAGATTTTCCGCCAGCTGCTCCGGTTTCGTCGCGCCGAGCATCACGGTCGACACGTGCGGATTCCGGAGGCACCACGCGATGGCAAGCTGCGACAGCGGCACTCCGATCTCGCGCCCGACGATCGCAAGCCGTCTCGCTTTCTCGATGCGCGCAGGTCCTTCGCCTTCGGTCAGGTTGCGCCGGAGCCACTCGTAACCCGGCGTATCCATGCGCGATCCGGCCGGAATACCGTCGTTGTATTTCCCGGTGAGGAGACCCGACGCGAGAGGTGACCAGATCGTCGTGCCGAGCCCGAGCTCGCGATAAAGCGGCGCGTACTCGATCTCGACGCGTTCGCGATGGAAGAGGTTGTACTGCGGCTGCTCCATCTGCGGCGCGGCGAGATGGTTCGCGCGCGCGATGCGGTGCGCGGTGCGGATCGCATCGGCCGGCCACTCGCTCGTACCCCAGTAGAGCACCTTGCCCTGCCGGACGAGGAGATCCATCGCGCCGACCGTCTCCTCGATCGGCGTGTCGGAATCGGGCCGATGGCAGAAATAAAGATCGAGATAATCGACGCGAAGCCGCTTCAGCGCCTGCTCGCAGGCTTCGACGACGTGCTTGCGCGAAAGCCCGCGCTGCGTCGGCTTCGGATCGCGCACCGCGCCGAAGAACACCTTGCTCGACACGCACCACGCGTCGCGCGGCAGTCGAAGATCGGCCAGCACGTCGCCCATGACGCGCTCGGCCTCGCCGGCCGCGTAGGTCTCGGCGTTGTCGAAGAAATTGATGCCACGATCGTACGCGAGCGCGATCAGGTTGCGCGCTTCAGAACGTCCGACGCGATTGCCGAACGTCACCCACGCGCCGAACGAAAGCGCGGAGAGCTGCAAACCCGAGGAACCTAGGCGGCGATATTCCATGCGTCTATATTTCCAGAATGGACTCTGCGAAACCCGGCCGGGTGCCGATTCCTTGGCTTGCCATGGTAGCCGCGGCGGCGATCGGATTCCTCGTCGCGCGGGCGCTCGTCGGCACGAAGCCTTCGCGGGAGCTTCCCAAGATCGCCACCGCAGCACCGGCGCAGAAGCCAAAGCCGGCGCATTCGAACACCATCGAGGCCGCCGCGGCATCGCCGCTCCCATCGCTGCCCGGCGCCGAGACACCGCTCGCGCAGGCGTTCGATGCGCTGGCGGCACGCGCGCGGCGAGGCGATCTCGCCGCCAACGACCGGCTCCTGCGCGGACTCGTCCGCTGCAGAACCTACGGGCAAAGCGGCTACAACCCTTACCATGAGGCCCGAACGGAAGCGCAGATATCGGCCGACGCCGCCGCGCTTCGCACGACGTTCGAGTCGGTACGCGTGTTCTGCGACGGGCTCTCGCAGGCCGAGCGACAGAGCGAAGCCGAATGGCTCGAACGCGCGGCGGAATCGGGAGATGCCGAGGCGATGCTTTGTTTCGCAGTCGAGCCTCCGATGGGTCGCTTGCGCACGCTGAGCCCCGAGTGGGTCGAAATGCGCCGGCGCTACATCGCGTTCGCACGCGGCTACGCGGAGCGCGCGTTCGAACGCGGCTATACATCGGCGGCCTGGCCGCTCTATGCGAGCTATGCGGCTGCGAGCCCTGATCCTGCGATGCGTACCTATTCCATTCCGCCCGGCCCGCCCGACCTCGCGCGGGCGTATGCATTCGCGCGCCTGCAGGCCGATCGCCTGCGTGGCGACGATCGCCTGCGGAGCGGCATCGCCGCGCAATGGGCCGATCGCGCGGACCTGCTCGCGATGCGGCTGTCCCCGCAGGAACGCGAGAGAGCCGAGGCGTTCGTACGCGAGCAAGCGTCGCACCCGACGCCGCCTTCGCGCGGGCTTTGCTACAACGCAATGGTGCTGCCGTGACGCGCCCGCAGCGCATTGCGTGCATCGTTGCGAGCGCGCTCGCCGGCATCGCCGCCGGCACGATGACCGCGTCGCGACCGGCGTCGCCCGCGCTCATGCCTAGCGGCGGGACCATCACGACGAAGGCGGTCTCGCCATCGGAACCGGCGGCTTCTTCGTCCAAACGTTCCGATACGTCGAGCTCGCCGATCCCCGCGATGCCCGATGCGGGCATGCCGCTCGCCAGAGCCTATTCCGCGCTCGCGACGCGCGCTGAAGCCGGCGATCGCGAGGCAGCCGAGCGTTTGATCACGGAGATCGATGCCTGCCGCGACCTGCCGGAGCTCACGCGCTACGCCATCGAAGATGCGCTCAGGATTCGCAAGGACCAGCGCATCACCGAAGGCCCGGCCGCGCCCGAAGCGGCGGCCGATCTCGCGAGCTTCGAGGCGCGTTCCGGCGAGGTGGCTGCAACGATCGACGCGCGCACGTTACTCTGCGCCGGCATCGGCGATCATCGCCTCGGCGAGCTTGGCCATTGGCTCTACAAGGCCGGCGAGCTCGGCGATGCGAAAGCCGCGCATCGGTTCGGCAGCGGCAGCTGGATTTCCGTCGATCCGGGCGACGCGATCGACGACAGCGCAATCGAGTTCTGGCGCGCGCACGCGCTTGAAATGACCGAACACGCGCTTGCCGGCGGCGAGCTCTCGGCGAGCGTGGAGCTTGCGGTGTCGTTCTACGATATCCCGGGCCTTGCCTACGTTTCGGACGATGGCGGCGTGTCCTATCTCCATGCCGTGCTCCCGCGCGATCCGGTGCGCGCGGCCGCCTATCTCCGCGTCGCGGACATGACCGGCGTTTGCCAGGGCTGCACGACCTATGCGATGCAGATGGAGTATGCCGCGGGCGGAACGGCCGCGGCCGATGCGCGCGCGGAAGCCGAACGCATCTGCACGACGGATCTCGCGGGCCGCTGCGAACACATGCCGGAGCTGCTCGCACGCTGACGCGTCGGCAGCGGCCTTGAAGTCGTCCTGTCGCGCCCCTACACTGCGCACCGCTCCATCGGGGAGTAGCCGACCGCCGCGAAATGCCGCGGGACGCGCGTCAACACACTTGGCGATCACGCCATGGCGCGCGCGACGGAAATGCCGTCCGGCGAGACCTTTGGTTCTTGCGCACCGTGCCCGGGCTGGGATGGCGCGCAGCGAACCATTGCGTCGAGACTTTCCCAGCCCGTTGGAGCCTTCGTGCAGACCTTCCTGATTTCGACGGCCACCGTCGCGCTCGCCGAGATCGGCGACAAGACGCAATTGCTGTCGCTGATTCTCGCTGCGAAATACCGCAAACCGTGGCCGATCTGTCTCGGCATCCTTGCCGCGACGCTCGTCAATCACGCGCTGGCGGGTTCCGTCGGCGCGCTCGTCGCGCGATTCCTGACGCCGGACGTCCTGAAATGGCTCGTCGCGCTGAGCTTCTTCGCGGTCGCGCTCTGGACGCTGAAGCCCGATTCGGCCGACGAGGAAGAAGCCGCGCGCGGCGCGGGACACGGCGTGCTGCTCGCGACGATCGTCGCGTTCTTCATCGCCGAGATGGGCGACAAGACGCAGGTCGCGACCGTCGTGCTCGCCGCGCACTACCAGCCGCTCTGGCAGGTGGTCGCCGGCACGACGCTCGGCATGTTGCTCGCGAACGTGCCGGTCGTCTGGCTCGGCTCGCGCTTCGCGGCGAGGCTGCCGCTGAAGGCGGCGCGGGTTGCTGCGGCGGTGTTGTTCGCTACGCTGGGTTTGTGGATCTTGCTGCGATAAAGCCGGGATTCGGGATTCGAGATGCGCCATCCCGAATCCCATCATCCCGAATCCCGGCTCTTCAACTACAACGCATCCGCATCCAACTCGCCCGTCCTGATCCGGACGACCTGTTCCAGCGGCCACACGAAGATCTTGCCGTCGCCGATCTTGCCGGAATTCGCGCTCTTGCGGATCGCCTCGACGACGCGCTCGAGCAGCTCGTCGGTCACGGCGACCTCGATCTTGATCTTCGGCAGGAAATCGACGACGTATTCGGCGCCGCGATAGAGCTCGGTATGCCCGCGCTGCCGTCCGAAACCCTTGACCTCGGTCACGGTGATGCCCTGCACGCCGACTTCGGCCAGCGCCTCGCGCACGTCGTCGAGCTTGAAGGGCTTGACGATCGCCATGACCATTTTCATCGCAGCCGCTCCTCCGCCTTGCGCCGATCGCGACTTTATCAGGACGAAGGCAAGCGCACGCGGTAGGAAGTTTCCTACACGCACTTCCGAATCGAGCCGATGGCGCGCTCGGAGTGCCGGCGTAGAGTCGAAGCCGTGGGGAGGAAGCGCGCCAACGGAATGGCGCAGCAGGGAGGCACGGCTGGCGGCGGGCAGCGATGCACGCCGCCAGCCACTTTGGAACGCGATGAATGGAACGCGGCCGCATGCAGGGAGGACGTTCGATGGATCGGCAGGCTCAGTCGGCGGTTCCGGAATCGGACCTTCCGGTCGGCGAGCGGACGAGGCAGGATGCGCCCTGTCCGCATAGACGAAAGGATGACGCGCACATGGCAGACGTCCGCACGATCGACGAGCTCGCGCAACGTCTCGCGGCGATGGTGCCGCCGGGACTGATGCAGGCGCGCGACGAGCTCGCCGCGAATTTCCGCAGCGCGCTGCAATCGGGCCTGCGCGAGCTCGATCTCGTCACGCGCGAGGAGTTCGACGTGCAGCGCTGCGTGCTGCTCCGAACGCGCGAGAAGATCGAAGAGCTCGAGCAGCAGGTCGCCAACCTCGAGCGCGCGATCGGCGCGGCGCCGGTGCGGCCTTCGCATTGATGTTGCACGGAACGCAAGGTGGAGCGACGCGGCCGCGCGCTCCGGCAACGATAAAACCGGACACGCGCTGCTGCCGATAGCGCTGACGGGGAACGAGCCGGCTCACGCGCCGGCCTGCATTGCGGCAAACCGGTTTCCCGGGACGCCCGCTGCTCGCGCTGCTCACCCCTGGCGCAGCAGCGGGCGACTTTCCGCTTTGCGCACGACTTTCCGTATTGGATCGGCATGAGCCTAGCCGTCGTCTACAGCCGCGCGCAGGAAGGTGTCGCGGCGCCGCTGGTCACCTGCGAAGTGCATCTTTCCGGAGGATTGCCCGGAACCTCGATCGTCGGCCTGCCCGAGACTGCCGTGAAGGAAGCGCGCGATCGCGTGCGCGCGGCGATCCAGAACGCGCAGCTCGACTATCCGCAGCGCAAGATCACCGTCAACCTCGCGCCGGCCGATTTGCCGAAGGACGGCGGCCGCTTCGATCTTCCGATCGCGCTCGGCATCCTCGCCGCGAACGGCGGCCTGCCGCACGATGCGCTTGGAAAGTACGAGTTCATCGGCGAGCTGGCGCTGTCGGGCGAGCTGCGCGCCGTGCACGGCGTACTACCCGCCGTGCTGCATGCGACCCGCACGGGTCGCAGCATCATCGTTCCGCGCGGCAACGCCGCCGAAGCCGCGCTCGTCGGAGACGCCGACGTCCGCGTGGCCGATTCGCTGCTCGCGGTCTGCGCGCATCTCGCCGGTCGCATCGAGCTCGATCGCGCACGCTCGATCGCAACGGAATCGAATTCGCACGAAGCGAGCGCGCCCGATCTCGCCGACGTGCGCGGACAGGCGCAAGCACGACGCGCGCTCGAGATCGCAGCGGCTGGAGCGCATCACCTGCTTTTCGTCGGCGCGCCCGGCACCGGCAAGACGATGCTCGCGAGCCGTCTCGCCGGAATCCTGCCGCCGCTCGGCGAGAATGAAGCGCTCGAGCTCGCGGCGATCCGCTCGATCGCGGGGCATTCAGCCGGCATCGCGGGCTGGAAATCGCGCGCGTTCCGCGCACCGCATCACACCGCATCGGCGGTTGCGCTGGTCGGCGGCGGCTCGGAGCCGCGTCCCGGCGAGATCTCGCTCGCGCATCACGGCGTGCTCTTTCTCGACGAGTTGCCGGAGTTCGATCGGCACGTGCTCGAAGTGCTGCGCGAGCCGCTCGAATCGGGCCAGATCGCGATCTCGCGCGCGGCGCGGCAGGCCGAATTTCCGGCGCGCTTCCAGCTCGTCGCCGCGATGAATCCGTGCCCATGCGGCTACGCGGGCGACGCTTCCGGGCGCTGCCGATGCACGCCGGATGCGATCACTCGCTATCGCGCGCGCGTTTCCGGTCCGCTGCTCGACCGCATCGATCTCAAGCTCGAGATGCCGCGCGTCGCGCAATCGGAATTGCGCGAAAGCGCGCCGGGCGAATCGAGCGCGAGCGTGCGCGCCCGCGTGACGGCCGCGCGCGACCGCCAACTCGCGCGCGCCGGAAAACCGAACGCAATGCTCGGCAACCGCGAGACCGAACGCGATTGCGTGCTCGATGCGCGCTCGCAATCTCTGCTCGATCGCGCGATCGAGCGTCTCGGTCTTTCCGCGCGCGCCTACCACCGCGTGCTGCGCGTCGCGCGCACGATCGCCGATCTCGCCGGACGCGAGCGGATCGACATCGCCGACGTTTCGGAGTCGATCCAGTACCGGCGTCGCGATCCACCATGAGTTGGAATTTCGCAAGTTCTGTGCGATTGTGCCGATCGACGTTTTGCGGCGACAACGATCTCGTACGTGAGGTTGCAACGTGGAAGGCGGGTTCCTCCGGATTGCCGTTTTGCCGACCGCCTTGCTCTGGCTGATGCAAGCGCATGCAGCCATGAACGCCTATGCCTGCAACGACTGTACGCAAGCGCAATATCGCGAAAAGGCGGCGAGCGTCGTCGCGGAGTACGGCACGACGTTGCGGCCGTACGCGTATATCTATGACAAGACGCGGGGCGTGCTTCGCAAGTACTCCGTTTCGCCCAAAGCAGTTGCAGGCGGCTACCAGTACGTTCTCGACGATATCGCGCCGACCGCATCCGAGAGCGACATCTGGAACGAGATCCGCGAAGCGATCGCGGCGAATGGGGGCAAGTCCATCTTTCGCGTCGAGCTCGATGCCGCGAATGACCCCGGCATTCCGGACCGCGGCAGCAGTATTTCCGATTTTGCGCGGACCAGCGCTTTCCGGAACGATATCAGCGACTGGCTCACGTCCGGCGCCGATGCCCCGCCTGTCGCACCGACTCACTTGACGACGGCAGTCCTCGTCCAGTTGTCGCGCGTCGCTTCCCTGCACGATGATCCCCTCTCGATCGAAGCGTCGATCCGCACGGTCGACCATGGACTGCTGAAATTGCTCTGGACGTCCAGCGAAACGCACTTTGTGGCCGTTTCTGCGAGCGACGCGAACGGCGGCGATGTCTCGATCGCCGGATCCGCGACAACGGAACAGCGGTAGCACCTCCTTCACCGCGCGCCGGCGGTCACCGGCGCCCGCTATGATGCGATCGCGATGAACGCGATCGATCACACCTACTGGCTGCTCGCCGGCGCCGCGGCGCTGGTGCTGACCGGCATCGGGTCGAGCCTGATCGCGCGCCGCTTCGGCGCTCCGTTGCTGCTCGTGTTCCTGATCCTCGGCATGCTGGCCGGCGTCGACGGCGTCGGCGGCATCCGCTTCGACGATTACGAGCTGACGTATCGCCTGGGGTCGCTCGCGCTCGCGGTGATTCTGTTCGACGGCGGACTGCGCACGCGACGCGAGGCGTTTCGCGGCGTGCTCGCGCCGACGCTGCTGCTTGCAACGCTCGGCGTTTTCGTCACCGCGTCGCTGACCGGCGTCGCGGCGCATTTCGTGCTCGGACTCGGGCCGATCCAGTCGCTGCTGCTGGGATCGGTCGTTGCCTCGACCGACGCTGCGGCCGTGTTCTTCCTGTTGCGCGCCGGCGGATTGCAGCTCCGTTCGCGCGTCGGCGCGACGCTCGAGATCGAATCGAGCGCGAACGATCCGGTCGCCGTGCTGCTGACGACGCTGCTCGCGAGCTATCTCGCGGCGCCCGAGCATCTCGGTGGCGTCGAGCTCGCGACCGAGCTTGCGCTGCAGTTCGCGGTCGGCGGCATCGTCGGCATCGGCGGCGGCGTCATGATCGCGGCGGCGCTGCGCAAGCTGCCGTTGTCCGGCGGGCTCGCGGCGCTCTTCCTCGTCGCCGGCGCGATCTTCGTGTTCGGCATCGTCGGCACGCTGCACGGCAGCGCGTTCCTCGCCGTGTACATCGCCGGCGTCGTCGTCGGCAACCGCAACGTGCCGGGACTCGCGCAGCATCTTTCGGTGCTGGACGCAGGCACGTGGCTCTGCCAGATCGCGATGTTCCTCGTACTCGGCCTGCTCGTGGCGCCGCATGCGCTCGGCGATCTCTTCTGGCCCGGGCTCGGCATCGCGGCGTTCCTGATGCTGGTCGGACGTCCCGCCGCCGTCGCGCTCTGCCTTGCGCCGTTCCGCTATGGCAAGCGCGAGATCGCTTTCGTCGCGTGGGTCGGATTGCGCGGCGCGGTCGGCATCTTCCTCGCGTCGATCCCGATGCTGATGCGCCTGCCGAACGCCGCGCTGATCTTCAATGTCGCGTTCATCGTCGTGCTCGTCTCGCTGCTCGTGCAGGGCTGGACGCTCGGACTCGCGGCGCGCCTCTTCGACGTCGCGCTGCCTCACCGAGATCGCGCCGTGCGCCGCGTCGAGCTCGATCTTCCGGGATCGCTCGAGCGCGAACTCGTCGGCTATCCGGTCGCCGCGCAGGCCGCGATCCTCGGCGGCGCCGCGCTGCCGGGCTGGGCCAAGCTCGCGATGGTCGTGCGCGGCGGCGAGATCCTGATGGCGGATGCGGCGGACAAGTTCGCAGCGGGCGACTACGTCTACCTGCTCGCGCCGCCGGGGCGCGTCTATCGGCTCGACTGGCTGTTCGCGCCGCCCGAGGAAGCGCGCGAGGCCGAGCGCGAGCTGTTCGGCGAGTTCAGCTTCGCCGCGAGCGTCAAGCTCGGCGACGTGGCCGCGTTCTACGCGTTGCCGATCCGCCAGCGCGACGCCGATCTCACGCTTGGCGAGCATTTCGCGCGGCATTACGAGCACACGGTCGAGGTCGGCGACCGCGTGCGGCTCGGTCCCGTGACGCTGATCGCGCGCGAGCTCGACGAGGATCAGGTCGCCAAGGTCGGCCTCAAGATCGAGGGCGTTCGCGGCGCCCTGGGACTGCGCGCCGGAAAGCCGCGCACGCGGCTCGGCGCATGGCTGGCGCGTGGCATGTTCCGCGATTAGGCAGGTTGTCGAGAAACGCATTCCCGCGCGTTTCTCGACAGGCGCCGGGTGCTCCTTGCGCGGCGAGACGCGGCGCACGGTTTGTCGGCCGTGCCTCGGCTCTCATGCGTACGCCGGTCCGCCTCATTTACCATGGTCGCGAACTCGCAGGCTTATCCGATGGGCGATCTGCCGATCAAACTCGTCGCGACGTCCGAAGCGGGCCGCACGCCCGCAGGCGGCTTGCGCGCGGTCGCAGAAACGGCGGCCGAGCTCGCGGGCGCCGGCGTTCCGTCGGTCGTCGGCGTCGTCGTCGAGACGCAGGGATCGACCTTTCGCAAGCGCGGCGCGCTGATCCTGCTCGACGCGACCGGCGTGCGCGCCGGCGCGCTCTCCGGCGGATGCCTCGAGAGCGAGATCGAGGCGAAAGCGCAAAGCGTGCTTTCGACCGGCCGCGCGACGATCTCGCGCTTCGACACGATCGGCGAGGACGATCGCCTGTTCGGCTCCGGCGTCGGCTGCAGCGGCGAGATGGACGTGCTGCTGCTACCGCTGCCGACCGACGAATCGCCGCTGCGCGCGGCGCTGATCGACGCCTGCGTGCGCAGCGCGTGGCTGAAGCTCGTGCTCTCGACCGCAAGCGATCAGCTCGGCAGCGGCGAGGCGCGCGTCGGCTCGCACGTGCAACGCTTCGGTTCCGACGGACGCGCGGTCAGCGGCACGCAGAGCTTCGTCGAGCGTGTCGCGATCGCGCTGCCACCGCCGCCGCGCGTGCTGCTGCTCGGCGCGGGCCCGGAGACGCGTCCGCTCGCGGCGATGGCGCGCATGCTCGGCTGGTACGTCGAAGTGCTCGAGCATCGCGAGCGCTGGGCCGTGCACGCCGAGTGCATCGGGATCGACCTGCGCCATGCGCGCGGACCCGACATCCT
>DASZWL010000375.1:0-2474 GCA_035546695.1 Rhodanobacteraceae bacterium
GACCAGATCGCGGTGCCGGACAAGTCGGCGCCCGATCGCGCGCTTGCGATGACGCAGACGCAACTCGGCGTGCTCAGCGTCGTGTTCCTCGTCGCGCTGCCGTTCGTGCTCGCAGCGAGCGGCATGCTGATCTGGTGGCGACGGAGGCGCCGCTGAAATGCGGCGGCGCACGCGCACCAATCTTTTCCTGCTCACGATGGTCGCGCTGCTCGGCGTGGCAGTCTACGCCGAGCTTCGCCGTGAGAGCGCGATCGCGCGGGATCCGCTGACCGCGATCGATCCCGCGACGATCCAATCGCTTGCCGTGCGCTGCCAGAGCTGCACCGCGCGCCGGTTCGAGAAGATCGACGGCCACTGGTTGATGCGCGAGCCGAAAGCGCAACCCGCGAGCGACGTGGCCGTCGCGCGACTCGCCGCGATCGTGCGCGCTCCGGTCCGCTATCGCCGACCCGCTGCCGGGCTCGACGCCGTGAAACTCGGCCTCGATCCGCCGATCGCGACGCTCGAAGTCGATGGCACCGTCTTGAAGTTCGGCACGACCGACGCCATCCGCAACGATCGCTACGTCGAGGTCGGCGAGACGATCGCGCTCGTGCCGGATCGCTTCAGCGCGTTGCTGTTCGCATCGCCGGAGTCGGAAGTCGTCGGATCGGCGCAACCGTCAAAACCGTAACAAACGTGTCCCCTCTCCCGCTCGCGGGAGAGGGCTAGGATGAGGGCAATCTGGGTTCACGCTGCCAAGAGCCCCTCGTCCGCCTTCGGTACCTTCTCCCGCAAAGCGGGAGAAGGGAAAGCAGTGCACCAAAATGCCCGAACTCCCCGAAGTCGAAACCACGCGCCGCGGACTCGCTCCGCACCTGATCGGGCGAACCGTCACCGCACTCGACATCCGCCAGCCGCTTCTGCGCTGGCCGATTCCGCGCGCGCTGCGCGAAAAGCTGCCGGGCCAGCGCATCGACGCGATCGAGCGCCGCGCGAAATACCTGCTCGTGCACACGAAGACCGGAAGCGCGCTCCTGCATCTCGGCATGTCCGGCTCGCTGCGCGTCTTGCCGGAATCGACTCCGGTCGGCGCGCACGATCACGTCGACTGGCACCTCGATTCCCACCGCATTCTGCGCTTCACCGATCCGCGCCGTTTCGGCTCGCAGCTCTGGCAGGCGCCGGGAAAGGTCCACCCGCTGCTCGCGGGCCTCGGTCCCGAACCGTTGAGCCAGGACTTCGACGGCGGTCATCTGTTCGAACGATCGCGCGGACGATCGGCGGCGGTGAAGGTTTTCCTGATGGATCAGTCCGTCGTCGTCGGCGTTGGCAACATCTACGCATCCGAAGCGCTGTTCCACGCCGGCATCCATCCGAAGCGCGCGGCCGGATCGATCTCGCGCGCGCGTTACGCGAAGCTCGCCGACGAAACGAAGCGCGTGCTTGAATACTCGATCGCGCGCGGCGGCACGACGCTGCGCGATTTCATTAGCCCCGACAGCGAGCCCGGATACTTCGAGCAGGAGTTGTTTGTCTACGGGCGCGAGGACGAACCGTGCAAGGTGTGCGGAACGCCGGTCCGGGCGATCACGCTCGGGCAACGATCGACGTATTTCTGCCTGCGCTGCCAGCGGTAACGTCATCATTGTCGTCATTCCCGCGAAAGCGGGAATCCATTTTTGTATCGGGAGGAAGCAACATGGATCCCCGCTTCCGCGGGACTGACGGCAGGCAAAGCGGCGGCAACTCTCAATCCGGCCAGCGAATCGCAAGATGCACGTTGTTGAACTCCGGATCGTCGAGCGACCCCGAATGATGCACGCGCATGTTCGACGGCAGTCCTTCGACGACGATTTCGCGGCCTTCCTCGACGATCCCGCCCCGCGCCTGGAAATCCGCGAACCGCTCCGCGAGCTGGCCCGCATGGCCTGCATGCGCGGGCGGCACGTTCCGGATGCCGATGTCGGGTCTCGCGAACTTGCGCATGCCGCGCGTGTGAATCCATTGACGTCCGAATGCGGCCTCGTCCTCGCTCGCCAGGATCACGACGTGAGCGCGCGCGACGAATTCGTCGGAGTCGAAGAAGCGCGTGTGCCACTCGTCCGGATCGAACAGCGACAGCATTTGCGGATCGACGACGGCGACGCCGCCAAGATCGACAAGCGCGGTGATCGTGCCGACGAGATCGCGAAGGCCATCGAGGTCGGTGGGATCGGCGATTTCGCCACGCAGCATCAGGCAGTCGCGCGTCGCAAGCGCTCGCGCGAAGCTCATCGCGTTTTCGCTCTTGAACAGCTTTCCCATCGTGCCGCCGAGAGGATAGCCGTCCCACGCACGAATCGACGCGTGCGTATAACGCACGACATCGACGCCGGCCGGCGTGCCGCGCGTGCGATAGCGTGCGGCATCGATGCGAAGGTCGTCCGAAAAATCGCCGAACACGAACCAGACATACAGCGCCTTCGCGCCGCTGTCCCGCCATTCCGGACGCG
>DASZWL010000376.1:0-10319 GCA_035546695.1 Rhodanobacteraceae bacterium
AGGCGGCGCCGACGTGCTGATGGTCGAGACGATCTTCGACACGCTGAACGCGAAGGCCGCGCTCTACGCGATCGACGAGTTGTTCAACGCGCGCGGCGCGCGATTGCCGGTCATGATCTCGGGCACGATCACCGATCTCTCCGGCCGCACGCTTTCCGGACAGACGGCCGAGGCGTTCTACGCATCGATGCGTCACGCACGGCCACTCTCGATCGGCCTCAACTGCGCACTCGGCGCGGCGGAGCTGCGCCAGTACATCGACGTACTCGCGAGCGTCGCGGAATGCCGTGTCAGCACGCATCCGAACGCGGGACTGCCGAACGCATTCGGCGAATACGACGAGACGCCCGAGCACATGGCCGCGATCGTCGGCGAGTTCGCGCGCGCCGGTCTCGTCAATCTCGTCGGCGGCTGTTGCGGCACGACGCCGGCGCACATCGCGGCGATCGCGGACGCGGTGCGGGGCGTTGCGCCGCGAACGCTGCCTCGAGCACTCGACGTCGCGGCATGAACACGATTCTTACGCCATCACGCGCCGTCATTCCCGCGAAAGCGGGAATCCATTGTCGATCCGGAGCGAAAGCAACATGGATTCCCGCTTTCGCGGGAATGACGACGTGATGGTGTGAACATGAATGCATCGCCCCGCTACATGCGCCTCTCCGGCCTCGAGCCGCTCGTCATCACGCCGGATCTTCTCTTCGTCAACGTCGGCGAGCGCACGAACGTCACCGGCAGCGCGCAATTCCGCAAGCTGATCAAGGAAGACCGCTACGCCGATGCGGTCGATGTCGCGCGCCAGCAGGTGATGAGCGGCGCGCAGATCCTCGACGTCAACATGGACGAGGGCCTGATCGATTCCGAGGCCGCGATGACGCGGTTCCTGAGCCTCATCGCATCCGAGCCCGACATCGCGCGCGTTCCGGTCATGGTCGATTCCTCGAAGTGGACCGTGATCGAGGCCGGCCTCAAGTGCCTGCAGGGCAAGGGCATCGTCAACTCGATCTCACTGAAGGAAGGCGAGGAGGCCTTCGTCGAGCACGCGCGCAAGGTGTTGCGTTACGGCGCGGCCGCGGTCGTCATGGCGTTCGACGAGGAAGGCCAGGCCGATACCGCAGCGCGCAAGGTTTCGATCTGCACGCGCGCGTATCGCATCCTGACCGAGGAGGTCGGTTTTCCGCCCGAAGACATCGTCTTCGATCCGAACATCTTCGCGATCGCGACCGGCATCGAGGAGCACGACAACTACGCGGTCGACTTCATCGAGGCAACGCGCGTCATCAAGGCGACGCTGCCGCATTGCCACGTTTCGGGCGGCGTCTCGAACGTCTCGTTCTCGTTCCGCGGCAACGAGACCGTGCGCCAGGCGATCCATTCGGTGTTCCTCTACCACGCGATCCGCGCCGGCATGGACATGGGCATCGTCAACGCCGGCGCGCTGCCGATCTATGACGATCTCGATCCCGAACTGCGCGAGCGCGTCGAGGACGTCGTGCTGAATCGCCGCAAGGATTCGACGGAGCGGCTTCTCGAAATCGCGGAGCGCTACAAGAAAGGCAATCGGGAATCGGGAATCGGGAATCGGGAAGAGCTGTGGCGCCAGCTGCCGGTGCGCCGGAGGCTTGCGCATGCACTCGTGCACGGCATCGACGCGTACGTCGAGGCCGACACGGAGGAAGCGCGGCAGGAATCGACGCGCCCGCTCGACGTCATCGAGGGTCCGCTGATGGACGGCATGAACGTCGTCGGCGATCTCTTCGGCGCCGGCAAGATGTTCCTGCCGCAGGTCGTGAAGTCGGCGCGCGTCATGAAGAAGGCCGTCGCGTACCTCATTCCGTTCATCGAGGAAGACAAGGCACGCACTGGCGAGACCGCGAAGTCGAACGGCAAGATCGTCATGGCGACGGTCAAGGGCGACGTGCACGACATCGGCAAGAACATCGTCGCCGTCGTGCTCCGCTGCAACAACTTCGAGGTCGTCGATCTCGGCGTCATGGTGCCGGCGCAGAAGATCCTCGATACCGCGCGCGCCGAGAATGCGGACATGATCGGGCTTTCCGGGCTCATCACGCCCTCGCTCGAGGAGATGAGCCACGTCGCCAAGGAGATGCAGCGGCAGGAGTTCCACTTGCCGCTGCTGATCGGCGGCGCGACGACGTCGCGCGCGCACACGGCGCTCAAGATCGAGCCGCATTACAAGTCGCCGACGGTCTGGGTGAAGGATGCCTCGCGCGCGGTCGGCGTCGCGCAGTCGCTGATCTCGAAAGAGCTCGTCGACGAGTTCCTCGCGCGCGTGCGAACCGAATACGCCGAGATCCGCGAGCGCCACAAGGACAAGAGCGGCGCGAAGAAGCTCGTGACGCTCGAGAAGGCGCGCGCGCAACGCTTCGATGGCGACTGGGCGAGCTACGTGCCGCCACGTCCGAACACGCTCGGCGTCACGGCGTTCGACGACTACCCGCTGGCCGAGCTCGCCGAATACATCGACTGGACGCCATTCTTCAGCGCATGGGAATTGTCGGGACGGTTTCCGGCGATCCTCGACGACGCAATCGTCGGCCCGCAGGCGACCGAGCTTTATCGCGATGCACGCGCGATGCTCGATCGCGTCGTCGCCGAGAAATGGCTGACGGCACGCGGCGTGATCGGCTTCTGGCCCGCGCATTCGATCGGCGACGACGTGATGCTGCTTTCACCTCTCCCGTTTGCGGGAGAGGTCGGCGCGCCAGCGCCGGGCGAGGGAAAGGGTAGCTCAAGGCCCGCCCTCACCCCTACCCCTCTCCCGCAAGCGGGAGAGGGGTTCGACGTTGCGCTTTACTTCCTGCGTCAGCAAGCCGACAAGCCGGTCGAGCGCCCGGATTTCTGCCTCGCCGATTTCATCGCTCCGAAGGAATCCGGACGCGAGGACTGGATCGGTGCGTTCGCCGTCACCGCCGGCATCGGCATCGAGGCGCACCTCGAGCGCTTCCAGCGCGATCACGACGACTATTCGTCGATCCTGTTGAAGGCGCTCGCCGACCGGCTCGCCGAAGCATTCGCCGAGCGTCTGCACGAGCGCGTGCGTCGCGAGTTCTGGGGATATGCATCCGACGAGGCGCTCGACAACGAAGCCCTGATCGGCGAGAAATACCGCGGAATCCGCCCTGCGCCGGGCTATCCCGCGTGTCCGGACCACACCGAGAAGGCGACGCTCTTTCGTCTGCTCGATGCGACGAAGAACGCCGGCATCGAGCTCACGGAAGGATTCTCGATGTATCCCGCCGCCGCCGTTTCCGGCTGGTACTTCTCGCATCCGCGCAGCCAGTATTTCGTCGTCGGACGGCTGACGAAGGAGCAGGTCGAAGATTACGCGCGGCGCAAAGGCTGGACGCTCGCCGAAGCCGAGCGCTGGCTCGCCTCGAATCTCGACTACGATCCGGAGTAATCGTGCGCCTCGAGGCGCACAAAATAGGGTGGGCCTAGGCCCACCCTATGCGTACGTTTGGCGTCTTGCCGAGTGCTTACGTCGGCTGCGGCATCCCGCGCATCGCGCCGAAGAACGCCATTCCGCCGAACAGGAAGAACAGAACGAAGCAGACCGCGTAGAGAATCAATGTCGCGCGGCAGAAGTTCTGCTTGCTCGGATTCGTCGAGCCCGAGAAGCCCCAGACGAACAGCATGATGATGTTGACGAGCGGGATCGCGAGGACGATGAACGTAATGATCCACTCGCCGAGCGAGATCACCGGTGCGGTACGGTTTTCCATTTTTCCCCTCCCCAAGGCATGGATGGCCGGCGTTCTCTGCATTGCGCGGATCGCGCCGGTGTCGTGCCGCCTTCCCGACCTTCCCTTCGGGACGACGGATCGCGCGGCAATGTGCCGCACGTCGGCCGCGGATGCAACTCAGCGGAGCGGCCGGCGCCGGCCGAGGCGAAAGCTAGGGCGAACGGCGGCCGAGCGTCCAATCAAATCGCGCGATGCGGCGATAGCTTGCGGTTATGGCGGGCGCCGCTTTTAGCTCGCGTTGGCTTCGCGCTCGAGCGCGCGGTCGCGCCGGTGGCGCATGTCGACGACGAGGTTGTATACCGACACGAACGCCGGGAAGAGATTCGAGAGCACACCGACCGAATCGTTCTTGCCGAACGTGAAGTAGCTGACCAGGAGCGCACTGCCGGCCACCGACAGCCACCAGAACGCCTGCGGCATGTGCACGCGGCGAAGTTTCTTCGTCGCATAGAGCTGCACGAACCAGCGGCTCGTGAACAGGAACACGCCGAGATAGCCGACGAGCTTCCACGGCGTGACCGTGACGTGGTGGAGCGTGAAGAGGACTTCGTTCATGGGCGCGCCGTTCGGGGCCGAAAAAGGCGCGCATATTCTACGGCAGGCTTTCCCTTCTCCCGCTTGCGGCAGAAGGTGCCAAAGGCGGATGAGGGCAAGCTTGGGACGGCGAACCAACGTACCCTACCCTCTCCCGCAAGCGGGAGAGGGAAAGGCAGCGATCTACCCTGCCCTCTTCGCGAGCCAATCGTGAATCGCCGGAGGCACTTCGCGCTGCGCGCGGCCAGACACGTAGATGCCGATGTGCCCGCCCTTGAACGCGAGCTGCGTGTAATCCTTCGTGCCGACGAGATCGCCGAGAACGCGTGACGCCGACGGCGGCACGAGATGATCCTGCTCGGCGAAGATGTTGAGCACCGGCATCGTGACGTTCGCGAGATCGACTTCGCCGTCGCCGATCTTGAGACCGCCCTCGACGAGCTTGTTGCCCTGGTAGAAATCCTTGATGAACTGGCGGAACGCCTCGCCAGCCTGGTCGGGCGAATCGAAGATCCATTTCTCCATGCGCAGGAAATTCTCGAGCTCGGCCTTGTCGTCGAGGATGTCGACGAGGCCGATGTACTTCTGCTGGTTGAGCCGCACCGGCTTCAGCGTGAGATAGCACCAGTTCATGAGATCGGCCGGCACGTTGCCGAGCGTGTCGACGAAAAGATCGACGTCCATCCCGCGCGTCCAGTGCGAGAGCATGTTGTCGGGCGTGTGGAAATCGACCGGCGTCACCATCGTGATCAGGTTCTTCACCTTGTCCGGATGGAGCGACGTATAGCAGAGCGAGAACGCGCCGCCCTGACAGATGCCGAGCAGGTTGATCTTGTCGACGCCGGTTCGGCGTGCGACCGCGTCGACGCTGCGATCGATGTAGCCGTTGATGTAATCGTCGAGCGTGAGCCAGCGGTCGGCGCGATCCGGATAGCCCCAGTCGATCAGGTAGACGTCCTCGCCTTGCGCGAGCAGATTCTTGACCAGCGAGCGATCGCTCTGCAGATCGACCATGTAAGGACGGTTAACGAGCGCGTAGACGATCAGAATCGGCACTTTCGCTGTCGGCTTGTTCGCGCCCTTGAAACGGTAGACGACGAGCTTGTCCTCGCGGTAGACCGCTTCCTTGTCGGTCGCGCCGTAATCGACGTCGTCGAGCGAGCGCAGCGTCGTCAGCCCGGCGGCGAGCTTCTTCTGCATCTTCAGCGTTTCGTCGAGCACCCGCGCGGGTTCGATCTTGACGGGTTCCATGGCTCAGCGACCTCCGTTCGGTGCGCGACGGCGAGCGCTTGCGAGCGCCGCGTGCGGATGCGCGTGCGCGGAGCGGGCAAATGCCGCCATACGCTCGGCAAAGCTTGCGGGCGGATGCCCGACGCGAGTCGGGCTGTGCGCGATCTTCGCGATGCTCTTGCCGGCGCGCTTGCGCGGTTTGCGTTCCGCACGGCTCGCCGAAACTTCGGCCGAACGCGGAAGCACCGGAGCCGGCGTCTTCGCCGAAGATCGCGCGCGCGTCGCGCGATCCGTTCCCGTCGGAATCGAGTGGACCGTTTCGGCGACGTCGGCGCGCAGCGCCGCGACGGGCGCGCGCTTCTTCGTCGAACGCCGTTTTCCGCTGCGCTTCGCGGGCCGCTCTGCTGCCTCTTCACCCGACCGCGCGGACGCAGCCGTCCGGCGCGGCGCGACGACCGGCGCCGCCGCGTCGCGTCGCGCGAGCGCAGCCTTCAGCGCGGCGACTTCGCGCCGCAGGCTATCGACCTCGCGCGCGAGCGAACCCGTACCTTCCCGGCCCGCGCCGCGCAGCTCGCGACGGAGATCGTGCAGGCGCTGGCCGATCGAATCGAGCTCGCTGCGCGTCGGCATGCCGAAGTCGGTCGCGATGCGCTCGACTTCCTGCTGCACCTGCGAGCGCACGCGCATCTGCGCGTTGACGAGCGCGCCATAGACGTCGCGGAACTCGGGAGACAGCGCGATCTCGGCGTACGCTTCTTCCGCCGCGTCGACCCAGAGATCGTAGAGCGCGCGCAGCGAATCGATCTGGCGGCCGGGCTCCTCTCGCGCGGCGAGCTTGCTCTCGAACAGCTCGAAGCCGCGCTGGCTCGCCTTCAGGATCAGCACGTTGTAGCGCGCGTTCTGCTCCTGGTAGTCGACGAACGCCGCGGCCATCTTCTGGTAGTGCTCCTGATGCTCGCGCAGGAAGCCGAACGCGGGCACCTTGAGCCAGCTCTTCACCTCGCGCGAAGGATCGAACGACGACGCGACGCCTTCCATCATCTGCTCGAAGCTCTTGACGCCCTGCCCAGAGATTTCGCGCAGCGCCTGTGCGACCGGGTTGTCGAACAGCGAAGCGCCGGCTCCGGGAATCGCGGCGCCGCGCAATGCATCGGCCCAGTTCGGCGTCGCGCCGCCGGCGCGCGCGGTCGCCGCGGCGATCATCGACTGCGCGAACGCGGTGAAGCTTCGCGCGCTCGCGAGCACGCGCTCGACGGTCTCGCTCTGCTTGCCGGCGCCGCCGAACATGCGCGCCCACTGCTCGAATCCTTCGTGCCAAGGCATCGAGGCGGCACCGCCCGACGAGCCGGCCTCGCGCGTCAATTCCTGCCACGAATCCCAGTATTGGCGCGACAGCGCCTGCCACTGGTTCATCCAATCGTTCTTCGGCCAATCGCTCATGATGAAGACGTCCCTGCGGACGCGGCGGGATCGCCGGCGTCGATGCGTCGAGTGTACGGGAACCGAACGTTACCATGGCGCAGCCGACGCGCCGTGCGGCGTGCTGACGCTATGGATCGCGAGGCCGGAAAGTCCGCGCGCAGCGAACGAGCGATCAGTCGCGGCGCTGCGTGTCCGCCCGGCGCCGCGTATAGACGTAGACGCTCGCGGGCGGCACGTTGAGCCACGCGACGCCGGCGCGCACGACTTCGAGCCCGAGCTCGCCGAGCAGCTCGCGCGAAAGCGGGCTCGCCGGTCCGTACGTGAATTGCACGAAACGGCCCGACGCGCCGAGCACGGAAAACACCGCGGAGAGAATCGCGCGCTGAGTCGCGCGCGACATCGAAAGTAGGCCGAGACCGCTGACGACCGCATCGACGCCGTCGGCGGACGCGAAAGCCGCATCGCGGACGATCGCCTCGAGATCCTGCGCGTCGCCGCGGATCACGCGCACGGCGGGGAAACGCCGTTTCAGCAGCTGGTGCAGCTCGTCATTGAGCTCGACGACGAGCAGATTGCCGGACTCGATTCCGCTGTCGAGCAGGGCCTGCGTGAAGACGCCGGTGCCTCCGCCGAGCTCGACGATACGCTGCGAGCGCGCCGGCAACTGATCGATCATGAGCCTGGCGAGCTGACGGCTCGATGGCGAGAGCGCCGCCATCGCGCGCGGATTGCGCAGCCACTGGCGGAAGAACGTCCAGGCGTCCGGCCGCGCCGCGTGCTCGCGTCGGCCGAGCGACGGGTGACAGGCGTGGGGATGCTCCTGGCTCATGCACGATCCGGCTGGGTTATCCGCCGATCATACCGTGCCGCGGCGGTTTTCTGTTGCGCGCGTCGCGCATGCCGAAAATAAGAAACCCCGCGACGACCAGGGGAAATCGTCGCGGGGCGGATACGCTGGTAACGGGGAAGGGGGAGGGAGGGGTACGTTACCAGCGCGGAACGTCGATCGCGGTCAGCGGCCGCGATCGTAGTAGCTGGCCCGGTGGCCGTAGTCGTGGCCGCGGCCGTAGTCGTGGCCGCGATAGCCGCCGTGATAGCCGTGATCGCGGTATCCGTAATAGCCGCCGCGATAGCCGTGCCGGTAGCCGCCGCCGTAGTAGCCGCTACCGTAATAGACGACCGACGCCGCCGGGTAATAACTCGGATAGTAATAATCCGAGTAGTACGCAGGCGCGTAATACGCCGGCGCGTAGTAATAGCTCGGGTAGTAGGCCGGCGCGTACGCCGAAACGTAGCCGCCGCCCCAGCCGTAGCCGACAGACACGCCCGGAACGCCGATGCTGACGCCCCAATGGCTGTGGCCGCGCGCGAACGCAGACGGCGTAGCCACTGCGGCGCCGGCGGCCATGAGCCCCAGCAACGCGAAGCGGACGCTGTACTTGCGCAATGCGAACATCGATGAAATCCCTCCTGTCATGATCGCATGCGCATCGTGCGGCGCGAGGGCTGAATCACGACTGAAATTCTTCGGCTCGCGCCGTTAAGAAAACGTCAGGTTTTTGCGACGCCGGCATTCGAACGAGAGAGCTCGTAGCAGGAATGAATACGCGGATTCCGGGCGAAGTCGAACGGCAGCGTCGCCGCTGTGATGTCGCGCACGTCGCAACCGTCGAGCGCATCGCGATCGAGCGAGAAACGGCGCGCGTTGTTCGAGAAAACGATGAGCCCGCCGCGCGCCAGCCGCGCGAGGCAAAGTTTCAACAGGCGCACGTGATCGCGCTGCACGTCGAAATCGTCGCTGCGCTTGGAATTCGAAAACGTTGGCGGATCGACGAAGATGAGGTCGTACTCGCCGCGATCGTGCGCGAGCCAGGCGAGCACGTCAGCCTGCACGAGTTGGTGCTGCATTCCGGAAAAGTCGTTCAGCTCGAGATTGCGCGTCGCCCATTCGAGGTACGTCGCCGAAAGGTCGACGCTCGTCGTCGAGCGCGCACCCCCGGCCGCCGCGTGGACGGTTGCGCTCGCCGTATAGCAGAAAAGATTCAGGAAGCGCCTTCCGTTCGCAAGCTCGCGAAGGCGCGCGCGCACGGGGCGGTGATCGAGAAACAGGCCCGTGTCGAGATAGTCGAAAAGATTGACGCGGAACCTGAGCCCGCCTTCCTCGACGATCAGGAAGTCGCCGCGCTCGTCGAGCCGGCCATACTTCGAACCACCCTTGGCGCGATAGCGCGTCTTCAGCGCGATACGCTCGCGCGGAACTTCGAGCGCGGTACTGGCGGCGCGGACGAGATCGCGCAACCGGTCGCGCGCGGTCGCCTCGGGAATCTCGCGCGGCGGCGCGTATTCCTGCACGTGGAGCCAGACCTGGCCCGGCGCTTCGAGCGGTTGCGGTTCCGACGGCGAGCGTTCGCCGTTCGCGGCATGCTCGATCGCGATGGCCGTATAGACGTCGATCGCGGCCGCGTACTCGGGAAGGTCCGCATCGTAGACGCGATAGCAGCCGATGCCTTCCTTCGCGAGCCGGCGCCTCAGATGGCGCGCGTTCTTCGCGATCCGGTTCGCGACGGATGCCGCGCCTTCGGACAGCGGCTTGGGCTCTCCATTACGAACGCGGCCGGCGTCGAGATCGGCGACGAGCAGCCGGCACTCGAGCGCGCCGTTGTAAAGCACATAACGCTTGCGGACATGCAGGCCGAGCGCACGGCCGAGCCCTTCGTCGAGCGTCAGGATCGCGGCGCGCCAGCCGACGAACTCCTCGCGCAGCCGCTCGCCGAACGATCGATACAGCGCAACGAGCTCGCGCGCATCGCCGAGACGCTCGCCATAAGGCGGATTGCAGACGACGAGGCCGGGATGCGTCGATTCCGGAGGACGGCGCAGATGCCGCACGTCCTGCCGCGCGAGCTGCACGAAACCCGCGACGCCGGCGGCTTGTGCGTTGCGCTTCGCTTCCGCCAACACGCGCGGATCGTCGTCGTAACCGAAGAACACCGCGGACAGCGCGCGCAGTCCATGTTCCGCACGCTGCTTCGCCGCTTCGACGAGCGAATTCCACAGCGCAGGATCGTGGCCGAGCCAGCCGACAAAGCCGAAATCGTCACGACGCAACCCCGGCGCGACGTCGGCGGCCATCAGCGCGCCCTCGATCAGCAAGGTCGCCGAGCCGCACATCGGATCGACGAGCGCACCGCCCGCCGCGAAGATCTCCGGCCATCCGCCGCGCAGCAGCATCGCCGCCGCGAGATTCTCCTTGAGCGGCGCATCGCCCTGCCCCACGCGCCAGCCGCGACGATGCAGCGGCGCTCCGGAAAGATCGAGCGAGAGCGTCGCGCGCCCGTCGTGCAGGCGGATGTGCACGCGGATCGA